>JAOZLQ010000211.1 GCA_029934755.1 Desulfuromusa sp.
TTGCTATTGCGACGTCCTCTATTGCCAGTGAAATGGTAATGGGAAAAAGCCTCAATGATGCTCTGAAAATTACTGATGACTCGATAGCGAAGGCGCTGGGTGGTTTGCCCGAAGAGAAGCACCATTGCTCAAATTTAGCTGCGAGTGCTTTGCGTGGAGCAATCAATGAATATCGTAAATCTGCTTTGAAAAAGACCTAGATTAAATGACTCTGTTTTTATTGATTCTTGCTGCGTATTTGATTGGTGCTATTCCCACTGGGGTTATTTTAACCCGCCTAGTCGGAGGGGAAGATGTCCGCAATGCGGGGAGTGGAAATATCGGTGCCACCAATGTTTACCGGGTCGCTGGGCGCAAGCTTGGTGTCATCACTCTGGTTGGTGATTGTCTGAAGGGGGTTATTCCTCTGCTGATTGCGCAACAAGGTTTCAATCTGTCGTCAAGTGGAATTGCTCTGGTTGCCCTAGCGGCATTTATCGGTCACTGCTATCCGGTTTATTTAGGATTTAAAGGGGGTAAGGGGGTTGCCACCGCTCTGGGAATTTTTCTGGTTTTATCACCCCTGTCGGTTCTCTGTCTCTTGGTTGTCTTTGTTTCGGTCCTCTGGAAATCACGCTATATCTCGCTGGCATCAATTTCAGCTGCGGCGACAGTTCCACTTCTGGTTCTTTTGTTTGAGGGGGCTTTCGCGCTGTTTGTTGTAACGCTGGTGATTGCTGCCATGGTTATCTGGAAGCATCGAGCTAATATTGAGCGATTGCGCAGCGGAACCGAAAGCAAGTTTAAGGTTTAAAAACCATGCGTAAATATACTTTGTGGTTTGTATCCCTGATTATTCTGGCCGCTCCGGTTACAGCCCTTCTCATTTATATCCAAATTTCTGTTCCACAAACAATATCAACTCCAGTTCAATTAGAAATTCAACCCGGTACTGGGTTGAGTAAGGTTGCCAGCGATCTACAAGGAGCCGGGGTTGTTCGTAGCGCCCTGGTGGTTAAGTTACTGGCGCGCTGGAAGCAGCAAGGGGGGCAGATCCAGGCAGGCAATTATCGATTCAGCAACCCGGCGACTCCTGGAGAAATTCTTAACCGTCTGGTTCAGGGTGATGTTGAAAAGGTCAGCTTGACTCTTCCTGAGGGATTTACCCTGCAGGAAATTATTGTTCGGACGGCAGAAAAAGGATTTGGTGAGAAGGGCAGGCTTCTGGAATTGGCGTATGATACTGATTTCATCGGTTCTCTGGGAATTGAAGCCGGTAGCTTGGAAGGCTATCTATTTCCGGAAACCTATTTATTTGCCCCAGGAATTGATGAAAAATCACTATTGAAAATGATGGTGATTCAGCTGCAAAATAATTTAGATGCTGAATTGAAAAAGGCCGCAGAAAAGAATGGCCTAAACTTGCATCAATGGGTCACTCTGGCATCTATTATTGAAAAAGAGACGGGAATTGTTGCGGAAATGCCGTTGATCTCATCGGTCTTTCATAATCGGCTTAAGCGCAATATCCCATTACAGACTGATCCAACGGTTATTTATGGAATCAAGAACTTTGATGGTAATATCACGCGCAAGCATTTGACAACTCCAACTCCCTATAATACCTATCTGATCCGGGGGCTTCCACCGGGACCGATTGCCAGCCCTGGTTTGGCAGCCCTTAATGCTGCTGTTCATCCGGCAGAAAGTAAATATCTCTATTTTGTTGCTCGCGGTGATGGCGGTCACAAGTTTTCAAAAACTCTTAAGGAACATAACGTTGCAGTGAGGGAGTATTTGAACCAGCGGCGACGGAACCGGAAGAAGTAGCAATACTGCACCCCTCTCCCCAACCCTCTCCCACAATGGGGAGAGGGAGCAAACCAGCTTTGTAGGTTATTTTGTCTGTTGTTAATTCTACTCCCCTCCCTTTATGGGAGGGGCTGGGGGAGGGCAAACGGGAAAATCAATTTCAAACAGCAGCCAAAGCTTTCTCAACCGCAGTAATCGTCTTATCCAGATCTTCCTTCGAGTGGGCTATGCTCATAAATCCGGCCTCAAATTGTGCTGGCGCCAGATTGATTCCTTGGTCGAGCATACTGCGGAAATAACGTCCAAACGCATCAGTGTCGCTTTTGAGTGCATCGTCAAAATTATTGACCGGACCGTTCTGAAAGTAGGTGCAGAACATTCCACCGACACGTTGCCAGCAGGTTGCCACAGAGCTATTTTCTGTGACTTGTTGTAGCCCGTTTTCCAAATAAGCACTTTTTTCTTCTAACTGCTGGTAAAACCCTTCCTCCTGAATAAGCTTCAAAGTTGCAATTCCGGCGCTCATTGCCAGAGGATTTCCCGAAAGAGTCCCGGCTTGATAAATGCCACCTTCGGGTGAAAGACTGTCCATGATCTCTTTCTTGCCGCCGAAAGCACCAACCGGTAGACCACCACCAATAATTTTCCCGAGACAAACCAGATCACCACGCACTCCATATCGTTCTTGCGCTCCACCATAGGCAACCCGGAACCCGGTCATCACTTCATCAATAATCAAGAGGATACCTTCTGCGGTGCAGATTTCCCGTAACCCTTGGAGAAAACCTGCGACAGGCGGTACACAGCCCATATTTCCTGCAATCGCTTCGAGGATAATGCAGGCGATCTCTCCTTTGTTGGCGGCCACGATCTCTTTGACGTTTGCCAGGTCGTTGTAGGTTGCCGTCAGAGTAAGCTTGGCAAAATCGGCTGGAACACCGGGGGAAGTTGGTACCCCAAAGGTTGCCAGACCACTTCCTGCCTTGACCAGCAGCGAATCAGCATGACCGTGGTAGCAGCCATCAAACTTGAGAATTTTATCCCGCCCTGTATAGCCACGTGCCAACCGGATTGCACTCATTGTGGCCTCGGTTCCTGATGAAACCATACGAATTCTTTCAATATTTGGATACGCTGCACAGACCAGTTCAGCGAGCTCAGTTTCAAGGGCCGTCGGAGCCCCGAACGAGGCACCGCTGGCAGCAGTTTTTTGAATCGCTTCAACCACTTTTGGATGACAGTGTCCCAAAATCATTGGCCCCCATGAACCGACATAATCGATATACTCATTGCCATCAGCATCATAAATTTTGCTACCGGCGGCTTTCTCGATAAAAATCGGATTACAACCCGCTGATTTAAATGCTCGTACCGGGCTATTGACCCCGCCGGGGATCATAGCTTTGGCTTTGATGAATAATTCTTCTGATATATTGTGATTCATGGTGATATCTGGCTCCCTTGAAAGAGATAAATGAAGTT
>JAOZLQ010000212.1 GCA_029934755.1 Desulfuromusa sp.
GTTTGACAGCAACACAGAGCAGGCGTACAAAAAGACATACTGTTTTCTTGATATTCGAGTTTTTACATATTCTCGGGACGTATCATCCCCAAGGAGGTCGTAATGAAATTTTCAGAAACTTTTCAAATCGGTCAATTGAAATTAAAAAACAGATTTATCATGGCACCAGTCAAAAGCGCCTATGGTAACCCCAAAGGGGAAGTCACTCCACGGCATCTGACTTACTATGACAATCTTTCCAAGGGCGGGATGGCTATGATTATTTTAGAGCCGGTCGCAGTCAGACAATCGGGGAAAGAGCATCCTAAGCAATTGGTGGTTCATCTACCTGACAGTCAACAACAATTAAAAAAGATTGTCGATGTTCTTCATAAAAATGAAACTCTTGCTTGTCTCAATATCAACCATGCCGGTCGAGCAGCCAATCCCAAAGCCACCGGAATGGCTCCTGAAGCACCATCGGCAATCCCCTGTCCGGCAACTGGACAAACCCCGGAAATCTTACAAAAACAGGAGATTGAAGGAATTCTCGCAGGCTACCGTCAAGCAATCCAGATCGCCATTGCTTCCGGTTTTGACGCCATTGAGATTCAAGCCGGGCACGGATATCTCATCCAACAGTTTCTGTCACCAAGAACCAATAAACGCGAAGATGAATACGGGCAGGACAAGAGTTTATTCATCAAACAAGTCTTTGATATTGTCCGGGCGGAAAAAGACGATTTGACAGTTCTAGTGCGAATTTCAGGACATGACTTTGTAGAAAACGGCTTTGGTCCAGCAGAAAACAAAGTTATTCTTGATCTGGCTAAAAAGTATGGTTTTGATGCGATCCACTGTGGATTGGGCAACGCCTGCGATACACCCCCTTGGTATTACAGCCATATGGCATTACCAGAGCAAAAACAACTTGAGGTGGTCACCGCAATCAGAAAACTCACCGAACTGCCATTGATTGTAGCTGGAAGGATGGGCGACGTAGATAAATTGGAGCAATATGAACGGGAAAATCTAGCCGATTGTGTTGCCCTTGGCAGACCATTGATTGCCGATCCTAATTTTGTAAATAAGTATCTAAATCAGCAAACTGAAGATATTACTTACTGTGGCTACTGCCTGCAGGGCTGTCTAGCCAATGTCAAAAACGGCAGCGGCGTTGGCTGCATTGTGAATCCGAATATCGATAAGCAGCCGATTCAAGCTAGTAGCACAAAAAACGTTGCTGTTATCGGTGGAGGGCCAGCCGGGATGGCTGCAGCGACACAACTTTCGATTATGGGACATAAAGTCACCCTGTACGAAAAAAAACCAGCCCTTGGTGGCCAATTTGAAATGGCCTACAAAGCACCGCACAAAGACTCCATGCTCAGACCCCTCAGCAGCCTGATCAAGCAAACAGAAAAGAACGTTGCTGAAATCAAATTAGGGACAACCGTTGACGCAGCTTCAGTCAAAGATTTTGACCATTTAATTGTGGCAACCGGTTCACGGCAGAGGATTCCCGAGATCAAAGGCTTGGTTAATCAATATTCCATGACGAGTCTGGAGTTTTTTGAAAAAACTAAACCTCTACAGGGTAAACGAATTCTGATCATCGGTGCAGGAATGATTGGAATTGAAGCAGCAGAGATTCTTGCAGATGAAAATTATGATGTTGTCATCACTAAAAGGACCGACACAATTGCTAATGACATGGAAATGATCACTAAGAAATTGATGCTCATGCGGTTAGAGAAAAAAGACAACCTGCTGATTTCACCTAACACGACCTTAATGGAATTCACTACGGAAAAGGTACGATATCAAAAAGACGGGAATGCCGGAGAATGGGCTCCCTTTGATACTGTCATCATTGCCTCTGGTATGGATCCTGAGAATGATCTCTATCAACAACTGCAAGCCGCAGAAAAATCAGTACAGATTGTTGGTGATGCAGATGACCCGGCAGACATTTATGCTGCGACGCAAAAAGGATATCTGGCCGCCATAGAGTTAAGTTAGTTTTCCCACAACAAAGCCCCATACACCAATAGAGGTATGGGGCTTTGTTGTTATGTCTCAATAGATAGATTCTACTATTTCAAAATAAGCTATTCCCATCTGAGATACCCGACGACTATCCCCTGTTTTTTTCCAGTTTTTAATGTATATTAGCGGGATTCTGCAAACTAACTTATCAGGAGAGAAAACGACTATGAAGAAAGTGACTTATTTATTTCTAGTGTTATTTATTCTGTCTTTTGCATCAACCGTTTATGCAAAGGATATAAAGGCTGCATTTGTTTACGTGGGCCCGGTTGGTGATGGCGGCTGGACTTATGCCCACGATCAGGGGCGTATCGAAATGGAGAAACTCCCCTTCGTTAAAAAAACGACCTTTATTGAATCTGTTCCAGAAGGTGCTGATGCAACAAGAGTTATCATGGGTCTTGCCAATAAGGGCTACAACCTTATTTTTACAACAAGTTTTGGATTTATGGATCCAACCATTGAAGTCGCCAACAGGTTTAAAGATATAGCTTTTGAACATTGTTCTGGTTACAAAACCACAGAAAATATGGGCAACTATTTCGGACGCTTTTATCAGGGCAAATATCTTTCCGGTATCGTCGCTGGAGCAATGACAAAGTCTGATATTATTGGTTATGTTGCCGCTCATCCAATTCCTGAAGTTATCAGGGGAATCAATGCATTTACTCTGGGTGTTCATGAAGTTAACCCGAAGGCAACAGTGAAAGTTGTCTGGACCCAGACATGGTTTGATCCCGGCCTTGAGAGAGATGCTGCCGATTCACTGTTAGATGTTGGCGCAGATGTTCTTTCAATGCACCAAGACACTCCGGCAACATTACAGGCAGCAGAAGCAAGAGGAAAATTTGCCATCGGGAACGATTCTGACATGAGACAATTTGCCCCTAATGCTTTTTTAACTGCACCCATCTGGGACTGGAGTGTTTTATATAAACATTTTGCAACGGCAGTCCATGATGACACCTGGAAACCTGAAGAAATCTGGTGGGGAATGGAAACGGGAGTCGTTAAGCTAGCCCCACTCAGTGATAAAGTACCACAAAAAATTCAAGAACTGGTTACTGAGAAAAAACAAGCTCTCATGGATCACAAATTACAGGTATTTACCGGACCGATTAAAAATCAAGAAGGGAAAACAATTTTAGCTGCAGGAAAAACATTTAGCGACAAAGAACTGCT
>JAOZLQ010000074.1 GCA_029934755.1 Desulfuromusa sp.
TGGCAAAATCAACAGCCATTTTAGCCTGCATATCATCAGAAGCGATAGTACGGAAGAAGTTAGGATAATCACCACTCTGAGTCAGTGGTGGGTTGGTTGCAGATGGAGACATGACTGGAATCTTGGCATCCTTATAAATACCAAGAGCAGCTTTGGTTGCACCTGAACAGATATGGCCAAGAACAACATGGGCACCATCAGTAACCAATTTAGTCGCAGTGTTAGTAGCAATTTCCGGTTTACACTGATCATCTTGAATCAGTAATTCAACCTGCTTACCAAGAATACCGCCCTTGGCATTAATCTGTTTAACAACAAGCTGGGCAGCTTTCATTGCTGGAATACCGTAAGGAGCCAAGTCACCACTGTGGGGACCGGCAACACCAAGCTTGATAGTATCAGCTGCAAAACCAGTAGCTGACATACTCAAGACAAGAGCTAAAGTTGAAATTAAAACTGTCATTTTTTTCATGCGTGTGCCTCCTGAAATTCAAGGTAGAGAAGAAAAACAATGGTTTATCGAACTGATAGGTATAATTCAAAGCACCAAAGTGGTCAAGAGTAAACCTCATTCGTCAACAATAATTACCCTTTTGGTGTTTTTGGACCATTTTTGACGATAAAATGCATGCTGAGGAAATCAGCCAGCAGCACTGAACTGCCTTTTCATCTCATCAATCATTGTAGAGATTTTTGACTGTTTGGCAACCAGTCTGGCAAGCCTCTGGAGATCAATGTAATATTTCTCTAGATCTGCTGCGTTCAATTCTGAGCCAACGGCAGCATAAGCTTTTTCAACTTGAGTCACCCCAAATTTACCAATATGATTAGCCGCAATGGTTTTAAAAATAGCTAAAGTATGCTCTCGTCTACGTTTCAGATCTTTCTCTTGCGAGCGAACTGCTGTTTCTTCACGCTTATGCCGGTCTTCTAGCAGCACCTTTCGAGTTCGTTGCCAGATCGGACCCAAATCGGCAGAACCCATTAGATCGGCTAAAACAATTTCATCAGCGCTACGAATTTCTAATAAATCCAGACAAGCACCTGGTAAACTCGCCACCGATTTTGAAATATCAACTGTTGATTCCAGTTCCATTTCACCCTCGCAAAAAAAACCCAGGGCATAACCTTGATCATAAAAAATAAGTGTGGTCTGATTCTCGGCATAAATACGCAGGCAAGCGGTAAGCCCTTCGTTCTTGATGCGTTCTAACTGCATACGTACATCAAGCTGACTTAAATCCTGGCCTTTTTCTAAGTAACGACCATGCAAAAGAGCATGAATACCCAACACTAGATCAGAAGATAAGCGATAAATATTTAAAACAGCATGACCCAAGATTGAAACTTCAAAAATTTTAGCAATGGCATCATAAGCAATCAATCGTTCCGTCTCATTTTTAGAAACAAAGACCGAACTGATCAATTGCCCTTCCCTAAACAGAATCACCCCCGCACCTGAGGGTGTATCAAAACGGAGATAACCAGTAAAAGTTCCAACCCGCAGTTTTTCCATTGCTTCGGGAAGATTGATTCGAGCAGGATTAACTTTCTGCCTTACTGGGTTACCACGTGGCAAAAATATCATATTCTCAAAGCTCCACAAAAAAACAATTGTGTCCCCAACATGCGTGGACTCTCAAAAACTATAAGGTCTAAACAATATATAAATAAATCACCAAATCTTGGTAATTTTTTTAGATTTAAGCCATAAACGATGAGGCACTTGCAAAACCCTTTAACTTCGAGTAACCGTCATTCCCGCGCAGGCGGGAATCCAGAGGTTTGCTGAGTTCGTCAAAAAACTGGATCCCCGTTTTCACGAGGATGACGACTTTTGCAAGAGGCTCCGATGTATGTCATAATTCTTAGAGAACTAGCAATCCTGAATTTCTTCCCATTGCTTGTACAACTCTTCCATTCTTTTTTTCAACTTAACATGATCACCACTTACTTGTCGCCATTGTTCCGAATCCTGATAAGTTACCGGATCAGCCATCTGCTGTTCCAGTTCTGCAAGCTGTCCCTCCAAAATTTCAATCTTTTTTTCTACTTTGGATAATTCTTTCTGCCGTTTTTGTTCGCGCCGTTGCTGTTCCTTACGATCAGAATGAGCCTGAATTCTTGCTTTTTTATCGCTCCCCAGTTCCCCTTCTACTGCGATGCTAGTTTGCTGCTCAACCCGATTAGCGCTGTGGCTAGAATCTCCCAAAGACAGCTTTGTTCGCAGAAAATCCGCGTAATTGCCAAGGTGGGATTCGACCCTGCCATGACCAACCTCCAGAATACGAGTCGCCAACGCATCAACAAAATATCGATCATGCGATACAAAAACTATTGTTCCCTGATATTTTCTCAGAGAATCGAGCAAAATTTCTTTGGACTGTAAATCAAGATGATTAGTCGGCTCATCAAGCAACAAGAGATTTGCCGGACGCAGCAGTAATTTCGCCAGTGCCAGACGGTTACGCTCACCCCCTGAAAGCACTTTGACTGATTTTTCAATATCATCACCAGAAAACAGAAAGGCCCCTAGAATATTGCGCAATCGAGGCACCATTGCCACTGGGGAGTCCGCCATAATTTCAGCATAGACATTTAGCGATGAATTCAGTTCATCAGCCTGGTTCTGTGCAAAATAGGCCTGTAACAGATTATGCCCCTCTTGACGTTCACCGCTCACAGGAGCTTCAACCCCGGCAAGCAGACGCATCAATGTTGACTTGCCGGCTCCGTTGGGACCAACTAAGGCAACTCTTTCTCCTTGTTCTACCTGGACATCAATATGCTGCAGAACTTTAAGATTCCCATAGTGTTGCGATGCACCCTGCAAACCGATGGCAATTCGTCCCCCTTTCGGTGGTGCGGGGAAACTGAAAGCAATTTTTTTCCTTTGCGGTGGCAGGGATATGCGTTCAATTTTTTCCAGCTGTTTAACTCGACTCTGCACCTGAGAAGCTTTATTGGCCTGATAACGAAACCGACTGATAAAACCTTCAATCCTGGCAACTTCTTCATCCTGCTGTTGTTTTGCTGCCTTTAGAGCTACAATCCGCTCATTTCTGGTTTGGATATAGCGGCTGTAATTTCCAGGGTACGAGGTCAAATGACCATTCCAAATTTCGACAATCCGCGCAACAACAGTATCGAGAAAAAAACGATCGTGAGAAACCAGCACCATGGCATATGGATAGTTCAGCAGATAATCTTCCAACCAATCTCGGGCAGGAAGATCCAGATGATTTGTCGGTTCATCCAGCAACAATAAATTGGGTTTTTGCAACAGCAATTTTGCCAACGCAATTCGCATCTGCCAGCCACCGGAGAAAGTTTCACAAGGTTTGTCGAAATCTTCAGCACTAAATCCCAAACCATGGAGAACTCGACCAACTTCAGATTCCATTTGGTAACCACCACGCTCTTCAAACAACTGCTGTAGTTCTGCGTATCGTTCCAACTCAAATGTTTCTGCCGCAGCTGATATTTTTTTTTCCAACTGTCGCAGCTCTAATTCCATCTGCTGTAAGTCTTCCAACGCACTTTTAGTTTCAATAAACAGCGAGTTTCCTCGATGCATTAAACCATCTTGCGGTAGATATCCGAAAGTGGTTCCCTTAGCAATCTGCAAGGTCCCACCATCACTCTCAACCAAACCAGCCAACAGTTTTAACAGTGTCGATTTACCAGCTCCATTTTCACCACAGAGACCAATCCGATCTGCGGGACGAATGTGCCAATCGATTGCCGAAAAAATTCTTCTGTCAGCAAAATATTTATCTAATTTTCTAAGCTGTAACATCTCTAATCATCTCGCAAACAAACTGAATTTAGCTGGCAAATAATAAGTATCATCCACAAAAGAATCGTATTTTCTGGGACAAGAGCATATATGGGACAATGAAGGTCTGAAAAACAGCAGCAGTGCCAGAGAATCTGCCATTTTGCAACGCCAACTTATAGCACAACATTCTACCAACCAAAAGAATCGATAATAAAGAGATTCCATTTAATCTTGGAACCACAGAAAGTCCTATGTTCATTTGCGAGAAAAATAATGATTAAACTTGCTCAACTCTCATATTGAATCAACGGAAGTAAAATTTGAGGATTCGGACTAAGTTTTCTAATAAATTCGAGGATAAGCATGAAAAATGTTTACTTTTTACTAATTAACAATATCTCCCAAGAGCATTATCTGCTACAGTTTATATAAATATGGATTTTTGTGTCTCCGCTGTATCTGCGTTGAGACCAGCAAGAATAAAACACAAAGATTTCAATGCAGTCGCTCCAAGGGGGAATACGGCTGTTACTTTACGTAATTTAACCGGAAGACTTCTCTTTGTAGACTCCGCTTTTCGCGATGATGTCAACAAATAGAACACCGGGACGAGCCGCAATACCATGCGGACAGAAAGGTTTTACAAAATGAGTAAGAAGATGCTTATCAATGCATCTCACCCGGAAGAAAACCGGGTGGCGATCGTTGTTGATGGAATTTTAAGCGAACTCGATATCGAGATTGCAGGACAAGAACAAAGTAAAGGGAACATTTATAAAGCGGTGGTTGTTCGGGTTGAAACCGGGCTCCAAGCCGCTTTTGTCGATTTTGGTGCAGAAAAACTTGGGTTTTTACAAATCGGCGAAGTCCACCCCAAATTATACCCGTCTAAAGATGATACTAAAGGTCGCCCACGGATCGCTGACATTCTCCAGCGTGGTCAGGAAATTCTGGTTCAAATCGTTAAAGAGGAACGTGGCAATAAAGGTGCTGCTTTAACCACATTTCTATCTATTCCTGGTCGCTACATGGTTCTTATGCCAGACAGCACCACCAAGGGTGTTTCCCGAAAAATCAGTGTTGACTCTGAACGCAGAAAACTGAAGAAGACCATGGCTGAGCTTGAGCTTCCAGAACGGATGGGCTACATCGTCCGAACTGCAGGGATTGGCAAAGATAAAGATGAACTGAAACGCGATTTTGATTATTTGGTACGTTTATTTGAAGGCATTGTCGCCCGCAAAGACCAGATTAAAGCTCCGGCACAACTTTATCAGGAATCAAATTTGGCCATCCGTTCAATCCGGGATTATTTCAGCACTGAAATGGATGAAGTTCTGGTTGACGATCAGAAAGTTTTTCAGGATACCAAAGATTTCTTTTCTCTGGTAATGCCGGAATTGAAACATCTGGTTAAACGTCATCGTGAACGTCGCCCAATTTTTTCCCGTTATCAAATTGAAGAACAGATAGATGGATTAGCCAAAAATCAAGCTCCTCTCCCCTCTGGTGGATCGATAGTAATCGACCAAACTGAAGCCCTGGTGGCTATCGATGTCAATTCAGGAAAAATGTCGGGTGAAAGCGGGATCGAAGCAACAGCATACAAAACCAATATGGAAGCTGCTGCTGAGATTGGTCGTCAACTGCGGCTCCGTGACCTTGGCGGACTGGTTGTCATCGATTACATCGATATGCGTGACCGTAAAAATATTCGTGAAATCGAGCAGGAAATGCGTAAAGCATTGAAAGATGATAAAGCCAAGGTTTCTGTTGGGAGAATCAGTCAATTTGGACTTCTCGAAATGAGTCGGCAACGCTTAAAACCAGTTCTAAGTGTCGGTGCTTACCTAGAATGCCCACATTGTAAAGGAATTGGACAAATAAAAAGTGTTGAAGCCCAGTCCGTGTCATTTCTGCGCCAGGCACATACGGCTGCAGCTAAAGGGCAAATTGGTCATATTGAGGCTAGCGTTCCTATCGAAGTTGCAAATTATCTGCTTAACCAGAAACGCTCCACCATCAGCGAACTGGAACGACAACTGAAACTGAAAATTTCACTTCTGGGGCGCTCAGACCTTTTGCCAGGGGATTTGCAGCTGGAACTCCATAAACGCGAAACAGAACAAGAAAGTCCCCGGCAGATCATGCCGGTTTCTCATGACAATCAGATTGAAATTGCTTTAGCGGCAGCTCAGCAGAGTGAACAGAAAACCGAGAATGAAACCGAGAATCAAACTAAAGACAAGACAACAGAAACCGTTGTAGCGCAGGAAAATACAGAAGAATCTACGGAAAAAACGACAAAACGTCGTCGCAGACGGCGTAAAAAACCAGCTTCCAGCAATCAGGAAACGTCAGAGCAAACCCTACAAGAAAAGAACGAAGGAAATGCTGATGAAAAACCTTCAGTTGAGACGATTATCCAGCCCGAGATTAAGACTGCTGTAGATAACCAACAAGTGGAACCGAAATTGGAGCAAAATAGCCAATCTGAAGAAGAGAAACCTAAACCACGTCCTCGCAGAAGAAGTAGAAAAAAACCCGAGATTGTATCGGAAGTAAATTCGGAAGAGATCAAAACAGTATCTGATAAAAAACAGTCAACAGAAGCTAGCATTGAAGAGAAACCTCTATCTACGACAACTGCTGTTGAGACAGATTCAACTCCAGCAGATGAAAAACCAAAACGACGTCCGAGAAGATCATCAAAAAAACCGGTAGAAACCACTGTTGACACCGCAAAAACAGCATCTGCGATAAATACTTCAGCAGAAGAAGCACCAACTGAGAGCAAGGGAACTACATCTACAGAAAGTACAGCCAAAGAAAAGCCAAAACCGCGACGCGCACCAAGAAAAGTCGCTAAAAAACCTGTAGCCAAAGTTGAAACAGCCTCTGAAACAGAAACTGTGACCGAAGAGAAACCAAAACAACAGCCCCAGAAAACGAAAAAACAAAACACAACGACACTTCCAGAAGCGACAGAACTTACTTCTGAAACTAAACCTTCTGAGAAAGATAAACCAAAACAACGCCCGAGGAGAACGACTAAAAAACCACAAACAGTTACTCCTGACAAAGATACTGACTCGGCAACAAAGACAACTCCAACGGCTGTAGATAAGCCTCAACGACGCCCAAGAAAAGCACCTATTAAGAAACAAACAGAAAAAGTTGAAACTCCTGACAAATAAACATTAAAGCCCCGAATTCTATTAAGAATTCGGGGCTTTAATGTTAAGATGCAGAGTCAATTGAATAAATAGTCTCTGTTACTGTTCCACTTCTTTGAGTATTTCCTGAAGTTGACCCAGGGCTTGTTGCAATTTAATCTCCCGGCTAGCAGTCTCATGCACTTGCGATTCACTCCTTTGCAAAGCAACTTCCATTGCTTTTCTGGTTGCGGTAATCGTTTTCTCCAATTGGTCGGTCAACTCCGCACCAAACTGACGATAATTTTCATCCAAGCCCCGCCGCAAAGACCAGTTAATCTGTTCAACATTCTGACTAAGCAATTTATGGCCTTCTTCACGCAATCGGTTCACAGTTCTTTTGCGTCGATATTTCTGGGTGAGAAATTTACGTGAAATTCTTTGACCCAAAGGATCCATATCGGAGATAAACAAATCATTACTCCAATCTGAGACTTCAAACATGGTATAAGAACGCCCTACAGAAGGAGCGTGATAGGGGATATCAAACAGTTCTGCAGCAATTTTTCTAACCTGTTCAATCAATCGATTACCACGCTGCTGATGCAGGGTCAGCAACTCAGTCGCTTCAGCTCGAACGATATCCGCAACCTTACGCATTGCCGGTGCAAAGAATACCGGAATCTCATATGCTAATGTTTCTCGCACCAGACGTTCCATTTCTTCGGTATCAGCAATTGATTGTACGTAGTTTTCCAACTGTCCCATAATTTTTTCTTTAGCACGAACACGCACTGTTTCAACTTCTGTATTTAGCCGCCCCACAACACGCTTTAAATCTCCGGACAAAACATCTTCAGCAGCCTGTTTCTCCCGTTCCACATCAGGCAATGACTGTCGAAACTGCCCGATTCGTTGTTTTAGTTCTTCCTCTGGCAACATCAAAGCACTTAGAGAAAGCTGTAACTGCATATTGATACTATTGAGTTGATCACACGTTCGGCGCTTTAGAGAATCTTGAAGAATTTGTTGTTTTTCCCGAGCAAAAAAATCGATTAAATTTTGCTCAACTTGTTGCATACCACTATTCTTCCAGCCATCAATATCACCAGTCAAACGTGCATTCAGTCCCTTCCGCGCAGAAATCGGTAATACAAGGGGAGCACCATCATATAGGGGGGCTAATTGGTCAGCTAAAAACCGCAGAGAAGTTGACTTCTCTTTTTCATCAAGAAAATCAACTTTGTTCAGGAGAAAAAAAGTTCGTGGTAAACGCTGATGGATTTCTTTGAGATAATCAAGTTCAATTTCTGTAATTGGAGGATCGGGAGAAACAAGAAAAAGAGCCGCATCACACTGGGGAAGAACTTGATAAGCCACTTCAGTATTATGCTTGTGAGTTGAACCAATACCCGGAGTATCAATTAAAACAATACCCTGCCTGAGAATTTCAGCCGGGTGGCCAATATCGACTTGTTTAACCTGTCGCTGATTATTCGGATTCCCAACTTCAGTCACATATTCGGCCAAAAAATCTCCCAAGGATTGATCTGGGGTCATGGGAAATTGAACCGGCTCGATATCCGTATCAAAAGAAACCTGAACATCAATTTTTTCGGCAGCACTGATATAAGTCGGAATCGCCGTCACCGGGAGAATATCAGTCGGCAAGAGATTATCTCCCAGTAATGCATTCAATAGGGTACTTTTACCGCGCTTAAATTGACCCAATACAGCAAGACGAAATTGTCCAGCGACCAACCGGCTCTGCAGAGATTCCAGCTCAACTTTACTATCTGAGTAATCATCATCCAAGCAGTCGAGACATCCTTTTGCCCGATTCAGAATTCCATGCAGACCAACATTACTCTCAAGTTTAACTAAATCCACCTTTTCCTGCGGCGGTTCGTACATTAATAATCCTCACAAAAGTTATATAATAGCTCCATAATAATTTCACCCTGCTGTGCCATCAAGAAAATAAGTCACTACTTAAATATCGTTCACCCGAATCTGGTAAAATAACGACTATATTCTTACCAGCAAATTCGGGCTGTTTAGATAGTCTGGCAGCGACCGCAGTTGCTGCCCCACAGGAAATTCCTGACAGCAGCCCCTCTTCCTTGGCTAAACGTCTGGCAAACTCATAGGCCTCATCATTACTGACCTGCTCAACTCGATCAACCATTTTTAGATCAAGAGTATCAGGGATAAAACCAGCACCAATCCCCTGAATTTTATGTGGGCCAGGCTGTAACATTTCTCCGGCCAAATATTGACTGATAACCGGACTATCCTCTGGTTCTACCGCTACAGAAATGATTGATTTACCTTTAATTAGCTTCATATATCTTGAGATACCGCTGATGGTTCCTCCGGTTCCAACCCCAGAGACCAAAACATCAATACCTCCTTCAGTATCTTCCCAAATTTCCGGGCCAGTAGTTTTGACATGAATTTCAGGGTTCGCCGGATTTTTGAATTGATGTAATAACAAATAACGATCAGGGTTTTCATCAGCCATCCGTTCTGCTTCATTGACAGCACCAGCCATTCCCTTTGCTCCAGCCGTTAGAATCAATTTGGCACCAAAAGCCTTAAGAATCTTACGCCGTTCAACACTCATTGATTCCGGCATTGTCAAAGTTAATGAGATACCCTTGGTCGCAGCTACAAAAGCAAGAGCAATTCCGGTGTTGCCACTGGTTGGTTCAATAATCTCCATCCCAGGCTTTAGGGTTCCTTTTTGTAGGGCATCCAAGACCATTGAGGCACCAATACGGCACTTAACCGAATAAGCTGGGTTGCGCCCTTCTATTTTTCCATAAACATTCGCGCCGCCCTTAGCGATGATTCTACTCAATCGGACTAAAGGAGTTCGACCAATTGAAAGTGAATTATCAGCAAATATTTGAGCCATTATATTCTCCTATTTTTTAAAAATTCAATTCCCGATAAAATGTCGATAGAACCAATGCTAACAAGCACATGATCAACATGTATTTAAAATATATGCTAGTACACCGCGCCAGTCAAGAAAGTGACAGATGATTATTTCATGGATTCGGGTAAAAATGGATAATACATTACGTTTACTGAAATTGAGGTAAAAGCAGAGGATAGGAAGGATTTTGGATCTCTAGATAAAAAAGCTGCTGGACAGATTTATTTCATTTCTGTCCAGCAGCTTTGATTTAATGATGAATTAAACTTATTATGGTGCGGTCAGGTATTAATTACCCCCGTTCTCACCAACGGCATATTCTATTGCGTCCTGAACATTTTTCTCTAGTTGAGATTGTTGACGATATTGGCCACGATTCTGAGTTTGGCTTAGAGAATCAGCTTGGCTGCCAATGGTTTGACCAGCTGCAAAACCAGCATTCCCTGCATTTTGACCAGCTGCAAAACCGGCATTCCCTGCGCTTTGTCCAGCTGCAAAACCGGCATTACCTGCGCTTTGTCCAGCTGCAA
>JAOZLQ010000213.1 GCA_029934755.1 Desulfuromusa sp.
GGATGGTGGCAAACTCTGGGAACTGGTTTATGAAAACATCGAGGCTGAAAGCCCACTACTGGATATTTTATTTCTTGATAGTGAGCATGGTTATGCTATCGGTGCTTATGGTCAATTTCTGGAATCTTTTGATGGTGGAAGTAGCTGGGAAGGACGCTGGATCAGTGAGGATGATTTTCACTTGAACCAGATGATCGCTGTTGGGGAGCAATTATTTATCGCTGCGGAGGCTGGTTTTGCCTATCGTTCAGATGATGATGGGCAAAACTGGACTTTATTGGAACCCGGTTATCAGGGGTCCTTTTTTGGTATTTTCCCTGCTGATGAAAACAGGCTGTTGTTGTTTGGCCTGCGGGGGCATCTGTTTCGATCAGATACTTCCGGGGAAAATTGGGTTCCGGTCGATATGGGGACAGAAGCGAGCTTGACCAATGGATTGCGGCTCGATGATGGGACTCTGGTGATTGCTGGTTTGGCCGGAGCACTCTTAACCAGCCAGGACAATGGCGACAGTTTTGTCCTACATCAGGAACCAGGCCGTAAAGGTTTCAGTAAATTGTTACAAGCGGCTGATGGCAGCATTGTTGCTGTAGGAAATTTTGGCGTTGCAAAATTTTCTCAGCAAAGTATTTATCAATAAAAGTATCTTCACTCAATCAACCCTTCTCCATGAGGGAGAAGGTGGCCACAGGCCGGATGAGGGGGGATTTTTGGAAATATTAAGCAACTGGTGGAAAACTATTACGCTTCCCCCTCACCCTAGCCCTCTCCCTCATGGAGAGGGGATAACACCAGCGAGATTTAGATGAAACGTGATTCTTTCAGATCAGGATTAGAAAAGCTGATTTTTAACAACCGGCGTATTTTGCTGGGCTTTTTTGTCCTAGTGACCCTGCTTATGGCCTATTCACTCACCAATCTGCGTATTGATGCCGGTTTTAGCAAGATGCTGCCGCTTAAACATGAATATATGCAGACCTATATTGAGCATCGTAAAGAATTCGGAGGTGCTAACCGGGTATTGATCGCCTTAATGGCAAAGCAGGGTGATATTTTTACCCCAGAGTTTTTCAAAACTTTGGAACAGGCAACTGATGATGTGTTTTTTATCCCTGGAGTTGATCGAGCACAGGTCAGTTCGCTATTTACTCCCAATGTTCGTTTTACTGAAGTTGTCGAAGATGGTATTGCCGGAGGCAATGTCGTCCCTGCTGATTTTCAAGCGACTTCTGAAGGTTTAGAAAAAGTCCGTAAAAATATTCTTAAAGCAGGGATCGTCGGGCGTTTGGTTGCTAACGATTTTACCGGAGCGGCAATTAGTGCTCAGCTCTTGGAAGTTGACCCTGCAACGGGGGAGAAGCTTGATTTTATCAAGGTTTCACACCTGCTTGAAGAACGAATCCGTGACAAATATCAGAGTGATCAAGTTGATGTCCATATCATTGGGTTTGCCAAGGTTATCGGTGATATTGCCGATGGTGCAAAGCGGGTCATTTTATTTTTCTTTGTTGCATTTGTTATTACCACTCTGTTGGTTTTTCTCTATACCCGATCTTGGCTGTTAACTCTTATCCCCATAGGCTGTTCTTTAATTGCTGTCACTTGGCAGCTTGGATTATTGCCAATCCTTGGTTATGGGATTGACCCAATGGGCTTGCTGGTCCCTTTTCTGATATTTGCCATCGGCGTTAGCCATGCGGTGCAGATGATTACGGCAAATACTGCTGAAGTACGCGCCGGGGCTGATCGGCTTGAAGCGGCAAAATCCAGTTTTCGACAGCTTCTGATTCCGGGGTCTATTGCCCTGGCCAGCGATACGATTGGTTTTATCACGATTCAATTGATCGAAATCAAAGTTATTCAGGAAATGGCGATTACTGCAAGCCTGGGGGTTGCCGTCATCATTCTGAGCAACTTGGTCTTGCTGCCGATCCTTCTTTCTTATGTTAAAACCGGACGGCGATATAAGCGGCGTGTTGACAAACAAACGCAAGCTTTAAAACCGATATGGAACTTATTTGAGCGAGCTGCGGAACCAAAATTTGCGACAGTTATTATCGCAATTGCTGTTGTGCTACTTGGGTTCGGTCTCTGGAAAGGTTCTGATGTCAAGATAGGGGATATGCACCGTGGTGTTCCTGAGTTGCGAGCCGATTCTCGCTATAATCTGGACAGTAAAGCCATTACAGAGAAGTTTTCTATTGGTGTCGATCTTATTACCGTGATTGTTGAAACCAAACCAGATGGTTGTATCGACTACGATATTATGACGGCCATTGATCGATTTGGCTGGCATATGAATAATGTTGATGGCGTACAGTCGGTTATCGGACTCCCCGGAATTGCAAAAGTTATCAACGCTGGCTGGAATGAGGGAAGTCTGAAGTGGCGGGTGTTACCACGCAACCAGTCAACTATGGTTCAGGCGGTTGGTTATGTTCCAACCAGTAGTGGCTTGTTGAACTCCGATTGTAGTGTTATGCCAGTTATGATTTTTACTAAAGATCATAAAGCGGAAACCATTGCCAGTATTGTATCTGAGGTGAAAAAATATCGGGATCAATATGGTACCGACGATGTCACATTCAGGCTGGCAACGGGTAATGTTGGTGTTATGGCTGCGACTAATGAAGAGGTTTCTGCCGCGCAGTTCCCCATTTTGCTCTATGTTTTTGGGGCGGTAACTCTGCTCTGTCTCTATGAATTTCGGTCAATCCGGTCTGTTCTTTGTATTATTTTGCCCCTCGGACTCGTATCGTTGCTAGCTTATGCTTTGATGAGTATTTTACAGATTGGATTGAAAGTTTCTACTTTGCCGGTTGTTGCACTAGGGGTTGGTGTTGGGGTTGATTATGGTATCTATATCTTTAGCAGGCTGCGGAGTTATTTAAGAAAAGGGCAAACTCTGCAGGAAGCTTATCTGCATACTCTGGCAATTACTGGAAATGGAGTTGTATTTACAGGAGTAACTTTGGCCATTGGTGTTGCCACCTGGATATTTTCTCCCCTCAAGTTTCAAGCTGATATGGGTATTCTGCTGACCTTCATGTTCTTGGTCAATATGCTTGGTGCCATTCTGCTGCTCCCAGCTCTAGCGTATTTTCTGCTACCGAAATCAGAACAAAAAAAGATATCTGATTAGCCCTGAACCTTCTGCGATACCCCGCTGTGTTCTCCCTCTCCATGAGGGAGAGGGTTGGT
>JAOZLQ010000075.1 GCA_029934755.1 Desulfuromusa sp.
TTGATCAGCATTGCGTTCATCACACAGAACTGTGGGGTGCAGATTTCCGTCACCAGCATGACCGAAGGTGCCAACAATGAGATCATATTTCTTTGCCAACCGTTCGATTTCAGCAAAAGTTTGTGCCATGTAGGAACGGGGAACGGTTGCATCTTCCATGAGTGTCGAAGGGGAAACCCGCGCCATAGCCGAAAGAGCCACACGGCGTGCCGTGGCTAAATTAAGTGCTTCCTCTTCATCAGCGGCAATATGGATCTCGGTCGCTTTGACCTGCTTGAGAACCTTTTGCACCCCCACACTTTCTTCTTCAACGACAGCGGGGTGTCCGTCAACCTCAATTAGTAATAATGCGGCTGTTTCGCGTGGTAGACCAATCTTGACGTAGTCTTCGACGCAATTAATTGTGGTTTTATCCATAATTTCCATGGTTGATGGGATGATTTTTGCGGCGATAATCTCGGACACGGCTTTGCCTGCTGTTTTGATATCGTCAAAATAAGCGAGCATTGTTTGACTTGTTTGCGGTGGAGGAATTAAGCGGAAGGTCACTTCGGTGATGATAGCAAGAGTTCCCTCACTGCTGATCAAAAGATCCTTGAACGAATAGCCGGCGACATCTTTGACACTTTTTCCACCTGTGGTAATGACGGTTCCATCCGGGAGAACACATTTCAGTGCCATGACGTAATCTCCGGTGACTCCGTATTTAAGACAGCGTAATCCGCCGGCATCTTCCATGACGTTACCGCCAATAGTAGAAATTTTCTGTGAAGCCGGGTCTGGAGGATAATATAAACCTTTTTTCAAAACAGCATTGGCCAGATCTAAGGTGATTACCCCTGCTTGCGCTGTGACCGTGAGGTTCTCTTCGTCAATCTCCAGAATTTTATTCATTCTGTTGAGACAGAGAACCAGTCCCCCTCTGGCCGGAATACTGCCACCAGACAAACCGCTACCACTCCCGCGGGGAGTAATTGGCAGTCCTTCCTCGCGGGCAATTTGCAGAGCGTCCTGAACTTCCTCTGTGCTGGTCGGGTATACCACAACATCCGGGGCATGATGTAATCCGGGGGTCGCATCATAGCCAAGAACTAAAAGATCCTCAGCTTCATAGGCAACATTGTCTTTTCCTAGTTTGTCAATGAGCAGCTGAATAACTGTCTTTGAAATCATATTTTCCTTCTATATAATAGTTGGGTTTTGGTCGGAACCTGTTTAAACCCTTCCTCGCAGCCAGTCTATAATAGTCCGACAGGCTGCTAGAAACCTTCTTCGTGAAATCCATCTGGAATACGCACGACCAATACAGGTACTGTGGCGCTATGCAGTACCTTGCGGGTTGTTGTGCCTAGTATTGCATCCCCGAGGGCTGTGTGCCGGTGTGAACCCATGATGATCAGGTCAGGATTAATTTCTTCAGCGACCTTAAGTACGGTCTGAGCCGGTGCGCCATCTTCGATGCGAATATCAATGAGTCGTTGTATGCACTGCTGATCATTGCCGCATTCCTTTTCGCAGAGTTGGCTGATCCGTCCCTGAAGCTTCTTCCTGGAGTTTTGGTGCGCCTCGTTATGAAATTTTTCCCGTTGATCTGATGGGATGTATGGTGCGACAAGATCCTGAGCAAACTCAGACATGGTCTCAACGGCTGAGACGGCAACGATTTGGGCGTCATGTTGCTTGGCCAGTGTCAGGGCATAGCGGAAAACGTGTGGGGCTCCAGTACCCATTCCAGTTGCGTAAAGAATTGTCTTAATTTTTGGAAGCATATTTTATCTCCATTATGGGTGTCTACCGGCCGAAGAAAACATTCGGTAGTATGTTTGTGTGTCCATTTAGTCTTGTAAATGGTATGACCAATATTATTGACATGCTAGTTTTATGACTAAACTATGTCAAGCAAAATAAAACATTGATGCCTAGCAGCAAAAGCATCAAGTAAATAAGTTCTTTTAGAGCTTAAAAACCTTAAAAACGATTTCGGTTTTGATCTTCTTGGAGAGCTTGGTGGCTATTTTGGGTTCTAAGGTTCTCTCTCCAATTCAGCGTCTTTCCGTTAACGTCTTTGGCTCTTCTAAGTCAGTTCGAAAATAGCAGCAACGGCTTCACCGCCCCCAATACAGAGGGTTGCGATGCCATATTTAACTTTGCGGACTTTCATTTCGCGCAGCAGTGTGGCAACCAGACGACCACCACTGGCACCAACGGGGTGACCGATAGATACAGCTCCACCATTGACATTGACAATCTCTGGATTTAGGTCAAGTTGCTTAATAGCAACCAGGGGAACCGCAGCGAAAGCTTCGTTGATTTCGAACAGGCCGATATCGCTCAGCTTCAAATTGGCTTTTGCGCAGCATTTGCGGATGGCATCAACCGGGGCTTCAGCAAACAGATCAGGATGGATGCTGTTGGTGGCACTGGCAACCATTCTGGCAATTGGTTTCAGGTTGTGCTTGGCGACAGCTGTTTCTCCCGCCAATAGAGCCAATCCCGCACCATCATTGATGGTTGAGGCGTTGCCGGCAGTGATCGTTCCGGTTTTGCTGAAAGCGGGGCGCAATTCTGGTAACTTAGTAACGCTGCCGCGGAACGGTTCTTCATCTTCGGCAATGGTTATATCCCCCTTGCGGGATTTTTTGACAACGGAGATCAATTCATCTGCAAAGGCCCCATTTTTTATAGCAGCCTGGGATAATGTGTATGAACGTGCAGCATAGTTGTCCTGCTCTTCGCGGGACAATCCCTGTTTGGTCACCCAGTCTTCGGTTATCTCCCCCATATGCCGTTTTGAATAAGGATCGAGCAAAGCATCATAGATAAGCAGGTCGACTATTTCACCATTGCCCAGACGCTGACCAAAACGTGCTTTGGGCAGGGCATAGGGGGCCTGAGACATATTTTCCATGCCGCCGGCAATAACGATCTGTGAATTTCCCAGCAGGATTGAATCGGCGGCGAGCATGATTGCTTTTAAGCCACTGCCGCAGACCTTATTAATGGTCATGGCATGGGTACTGTCGGGTAATCCGGCCATGCGCATAGCCTGTCGGGCTGGAGCCTGGGCTGCCCCACCCTGAAGAACCTGACCAATAATCACTTCATTGATCAGTTCCTTTGGCAGGGCAGAACGTTGCACAAGTTCACTGATGAGTTGAGAGGCTAGATCCGGTGCTGAGATATCAGCCAGTGCGCCACCGAACGAGCCAAAAGGGGTACGTAGTGCAGATACGATAAAGACATTTTCCATTGTGATTCTCCTATGGTGGGGGAAATATATTGTTCATTAAACGCAAGGACTGTTCCAAAGTAAAAAAACGTTTTACAATCAAGCCTTTGTTTGTTCAGGTTGTTTCGAAAATTCACGATATTGATTTAAAAAACTAAAAAATTAAGATAACAGCTTGAAATTATAAGATTTTAAATTGATCTACAAATGAATCAAAAAGATCATAATTGATCGGTAATTTTATCATGTTATCGTCGCAGAACAATGTTATTTTATCGATTGACATTTGAATTATGGCTATATAGGATAAATGGTAAGACCAATTAAATAGAAGAGGAAGCTGCCATGCCAAGAGCTCAACTTATAGATCAATTTTCTGAAGCAGCTATTAATGTTGGTGCGGAAGTTATTTCAGTCGATTCAATCTCTGCGGCGGCTGATTATATCTTTGCGAAAATTGAAGGTTCTCTGCTGGTTCCATCCTTCTCTTCCGGAGCCCGCTTTAAATTGAAATCAGCTTTAAAAAAAGCTGGAGTCTCAACCGAGGTCGACAACTTTCGTGCAGTTGCAGAGGCGGCAGAAGGGGGTATCACCGGGGTGAATTTTGCCATCGCCGATACCGGAACTTTGGTTCTTGAAAGCACCGCTGAGGATATTCGTCTGGCCACGACTTTACCGCCAAAGCAGTTTGCCTTGCTCGATCCCGGCAAGATTGTTGCCGATGGAATGGAAGCAGTGAAGCCACTGCGACAAATGCATCAGCGGGATTCCCGTAATTACATTGCCTACGTGACCGGTCCGAGCCGAACTGCCGATATTGAGCGGGTTTTGACCATTGGTGTGCACGGGCCGAAGGAATTGTTTATTCTGCTGGTTCCCGGTCTTTCTGATGATTTTCTGGAAATGTAAATAATACATAGAATAGCCACCAAGGCACCAAGGACACCAAGAAAAACTTTAACGGAGAGGCAGAGAAAACGCAGAGAAAACTTTCAAAACAAGTAAAATCTAAAAGAATGAAAAGCGGTTTTCAAGGGTTTAAAACCAAAAAAGATGTTTTTGATTTTCTCTCTGCCTCTGCGCCTCTCCGTTGAAATCTTTTGGTTCTCTTGGTTCTCTTGGAGTCTTGGTGGCAATATAAATGGTTCTAGGAGTAGTCAACGATGAATAAACAACGCAGTAAAGATTATCGCCAGCGTGTTGATCAGGCTTTAGCAACCCCAAAATTGCAGGATGCTCTGCATCAGTTTGGCGATGCCTTTTTGATCTCTCGGGAAAAAGCTTTTGCCGGTCATGATTTTGAGGCGCTGCGTGGCAATATCTCGGCGATGAAAACTGAAGTACGAGAAAATCATGATGAGTTGCTACAACAATTTATTGATAATGCGAAAGCTGCAGGGACCATCATTTATCAAGCTAAAACGGCAGCAGATGCCAACCGCTACATTACGGATCTGGCAAAGAAAAAAGGGGCTAAACTGGCGGTCAAAAGCAAAAGCATGGTCAGTGAAGAGACTCATCTGAGTGCAGCATTGGAAAAAGCGGGAATCCAGGCTCTGGAAACTGATCTAGGTGAGTGGATCGTGCAACTTGCTGGTCAGCGGCCTAGTCATATGGTGATGCCGGCGATTCATATGTTCAAGGAAGAAATCGCCGATCTGTTCAGCAAGGAAACCGGTCAGCAGGAACCAGCGGAGATTGAGCACCTAGTTGAAGTGGCTCGAAATCAACTGCGTCAGAGCTATCTGGATGCTGATATCGGTATTACCGGAGCCAATATCGCCGTTGCAGAAACTGGTGGGATTGCTCTGATCACCAATGAAGGGAACGCTCGGCTGGCTTCGACCATGCCGAAAGTTCATGTCGCTCTGGTGGGGATTGAAAAACTGGTTCCAACTCTGGAAGATGCTGCTCGGATTATTCAGGTTCTACCGAAAAATGCAACTGGACAACTGCTGACATCCTATGTCACTTGGATTCGCGGTGCGGTTCCCTGTGCCGGGGAAGACAAAGAGTTCCACATTGTACTGTTAGATAATGGACGTAGTGCGTTGGCTGAATCACCTCAGTGTCGCGATGCTCTCAATTGCATCCGTTGTGGGGCTTGTGCCAATGTCTGTCCGGTGTATCAGAGCGTTGGGGGGCATGTTTTTGGCCACGTTTACATTGGTGCTATTGGTATTATTCTGACTGCTTTTTATCATGGGTTGGATAATGCTGCGGAATTGGTGAAAGCATGTATCGGTTGCCGTTCCTGTGTCGCCGTTTGTCCAAGCAATATCGATCTGGAGGAGATTATTCTCCATCTGCGTGAAAAAGTCGGTGATGATGAAGGTATTGGAGCGGGCAAGGCTCTGGTGTTTCGCAAGGTGATGCAAAATCGTAAGCTTTTCCACACCATGATCAAGGCTGCCAGTTTTTTACAAAAACCGGTGACCCGTGGTGAGCGGACAATTCGCCATCTGCCACTGTTTTTCTCACCCTTGACCGAATGGCGCACATTGCCTGCAGTTGCAGATAGAGCTTTGCGTGACTCATTCAGCCAGAAATCACAAAAGATTGATAAACCACGCTACCGGGTTGCTCTGTTCGGTGGTTGTGCGAATGATTTCCTCTACCCTGAGCTTGGTTTGGATCTTATCGAAGTGATGAACGCTCTGGATGTCGAAGTCTATTACCCTCTGGAGCAGAATTGTTGCGGTATTCCCGCTATCTATTCCGGCGAAAAAGAAACCGCAGTAGAACTGGCAAAGCAAAATATTAAGGCGATGCTGGCCGATAATCCTGATTATGTTCTCACCACTTGCCCCACCTGCGCCATGGCATTGAAGCACAATTTTGTTGAACATCTGAAAGATAATCCTGCTTGGGCGGAACGGGCCGAACAACTGTCAAAAATCACCATTGATGCGGCTAGCTTTATTTTGAATCAGTTGGCCGGTGCCGAGCTATTTGCTGATTTGGCCAAAAGTGAAAAAATCACCTACCACGATTCCTGTCACTTGAAACGGGGTGTCGGTGTTTGGCAGGAACCGCGTCATTTGATTGAAAAATCTGGGCATGAATTGGTGGAAATGGAACACGCCGATCGGTGTTGCGGGTTTGGTGGTTCCTATTCATTGACCAGTCACCCTGATATTTCCAAAAAAATTCTCCAAGATAAGGTCGCCGATATTCAAGCGTCAGGTGCCACCTGCGTGGCGATGGATTGTCCAGGTTGTATGATGCAGATTCGTGGGGGACTGGAAAAGTCTGACGTCCCGATTCGTGCCCAGCATACAATCGAATTGTTGGCTGAAGCACTGAGGAATAAATGAAAAGGATAGTTTGGATATCCCTCTTCATCCGGCCTTCGGGAGTATTTGGGACGTCCACTTGTTACGTGTCCCCCCAAATACGGTTCCTGAGGGAAAAGGATTATGCGAAACCTTTGTCCACAGTTATTTACCCCGTCAAATTGCTTTTCCTTGACGGGGTATTTTTTTGTCTGTCAGTGGTTGTCGGGTTAGAACACTTGATTAAAGTTGTATATCCACTTATAAATAGGATGTTTTTGTTGTTTTTATTTAATATCTTGCGTGTAACAAAGTGGTATGTCGATGAAAAATAAAATCAGTTTTATAAAATCGATTCGGCTATGGGGCATTCTGTTTTTGTTGATGCTGGCTGGTGTTCTTATCGTTATCGATATCTCCAGCAGTTATCGTGATGCAAATGTGCGTGCCGATCAGATTCGTACCGATTTTATTGAACAACAACAGCTGTTGATTAACTTTGAAGTTGAACGGGTTGTCAACTTGATCAATTTTGAAACAGAACATGTTATTCAGCTGGAACAGGATAAAATTAAAGAGCGGGTTTATGAGGCTTATGCGATTGCTGAAAATATTTATCAACAGCATAAAATGACTAAAAGTATTGTAGAAATCCGTAAGATCATTGTTGATGCCATCAGACCGATCAGGTTCGATCAGGGCAGTGGTTACTACTTCATTGATGGACTGGACGGTCTTTCATATTTGTTTGCTGATCTCCCTGAATATGAAGGGACTAATATTTTAGATGTCCAGGATGCGCGGGGAAAGTATGTTATCCAGGATATGGTTGATATCGTTACCCAAACCGGTGAAGGTTATTATCGCTATCATTGGAGCAAGCCTGACTGTGCGGAGAATGATTTTTTTAAAATTTCGTTTGTGAAGCACTTTGAACCGCTGGATTGGTTTATTGGAACTGGTATCTATCTTGACGCTGTCGAAACCTCAATGCAAAAGATTATCTCCCAATATATTGAAAATCATCGGTTTGGACCGAATCAACTGGGATATGTTTTTATTCTGGATCTCCTCGACATCCAGGGTGGGGACAAGTTTGCCATCATGTATGCCAATCCTAATCGTCCCGATCTGATTGGAAAATATGTTTCTGATGAGCTGCAAGATGCTAAAGGGAAAATGTTCCGCAAAGAATTCCTTCAAGGGTTGCGTGAGCAAGGCGAATGTTATGTCGATTACTGGTACAAAAAATTTGACGAACCTGAACCGAGTCCCAAAACAAGTTTCTTTAAACTTACTGAGGATGGTCGTTTTATCGTCGCAGCTGGAGTGTATCTTGATGATGTTGAGGAAGAAATCCGCCAAATGCAGATCGATCTAAATAGCGAAATATGGTCAAATGTACAGCTATTTATTTTTGTGGTTATTGTCACTATTTTAAGTTTCATCCTACTGTGGAATCGGTTGAGCCGTCGACTTAAGGATGATTTTGGTTTGTTTGCAGATTTTTTAAACCGGGCAGCCTACTCATCTGAGGCGATCAATCGAGACTTGGTTAAATTTGTTGAATTGGATCAGATGGCTGATACGGCCAATCAAATGTTGAATGATAAGGCTCTGGCAGAAAAAGCCCTTATTGATGAGCGGGAACAACTGCTGGTCACTCTGTATTCTATTGTTGATGGAGTTATCACGACCGATACCAATGGCCATGTTGAGCTAATGAACAAAGTTGCAGAAAATTTAACCGGTTGGACTCAGGTTGCCGCTGCTGGCAGGGAGATAGCAGAGGTCTTCAATTTGGGAGGCGGAGAGAATCATCTGGATGCAGATAAGAATTTTATTCAAGGACAACCTGAAAATTCTGTTGCTGTGGCAGAATTTAAAGCATTACTGGTTGCAAAGGACGGAACCGAATATCGGATTGCTACCAGTACTGCACCAATTTACGGAACCAAGAGCGAGATTCGTGGCCAGGTCATCGTTTTTCGTGATGAAACCGAAAGGTTGAAAATCGAAGAGGAATTGTTCAAGGCAAAAAAACTGGAATCTGTTGGATTACTGGCTGGTGGGATAGCCCACGATTTTAATAATATTCTCGCCGGTCTATTTGGAAATATTGAATTAGCAAAAAGAAAAATTCCAGAAGATCATGCCGCTTATTCCTACATGCAGGTTGCTCACCAGGCTCTGGAACGAGCAACTAACCTGACCAAACAACTGCTGACGTTTGCCAAGGGCGGGGAGCCAGTTCTGGAGGCAGTCAGTGTCCAGCAGATGATCAATGATGTTGTTCAGTTCAATTTGAGTGGCAGTCAGGTGAAAGCAGCAATCGATCTGCCAGATGACCTTTGGCCTGTCAAGGCTGATAAGGGGCAACTTGGTCAGGTGTTTGCAAATCTGACGATTAATGCCAAGCATGCTATGCCGCTGGGGGGAACACTTTATATTTCGGCGGAAAATATTCCTTACGAAAAAGGGAATGTTCCAGTCATCATTTCTGGCAATTGTATTCAATTGAGTGTCCGGGATGAGGGAGTGGGGATGACCGCGGATCTACTGGAGAAAATTTTTGATCCCTATTTCAGCACCAAGCAAACCGGGAGTGGTCTTGGATTGGCCACAGTACGTAGTATTGTTGAAAAGCATAATGGCTACATCAGTGTGGCATCAGAACCGGGGCAAGGGACAATTTTTACCATCCTTCTTCCTGTGGGAGAAACTTCTGCAAAAAGTGTCAAAGATCCATCTCCTAGAGCTGTGAGTTCTTCAATGGCTGCTGGAAGAGCTTTGGTTGTTGATGATGAAGAAATGGTCCGGAAAGTTCTGACAGAAATGCTGGGTATCAGTGGGTACGCTGTTGATACTGCGGATGAAGGTGGAGCTGGTAAAGAAAAATACTTGACTGCGATGAAAGATGGAACTCCCTATGATTTTGTTATCATGGATTTGACAATTCCTGGAGGCATGGGGGGCAAAGAAGCAGTCAAGGCAATTCTTGCCATTGATCCGGATGCCAAAGTGTTAGCGACCAGTGGGTATTCAACTGATCCAATCATGGCACAGTTTATCGATTATGGATTTAAAGGGCGCATTCTGAAGCCATTTAAGCTGATGGATCTGCAAAATGAGATATCCAGAGTTCTGAATACGTGAGGCGAAAGGATAAGTCATGAGTCATTTACATGTTGTTTGCCCCCACTGTACAGCAGTAAATCGTATTCCTGAAGATCGTCTGATTGCTCATCCCAAGTGTGGAAAATGTGGGCAGCAGTTGTTTTCAGGCCAACCAGTTGAGCTGTCTCAGTCCCGCTTTCAGAAACATCTGCAAAAAAACGATATTCCTCTTTTGATTGATTTCTGGGCCCCTTGGTGTGGACCTTGTAAAATGATGAGTCCAGCCTTTGCTGAAGCTGCTACTCAGTTGGAACCACGCATGCGGCTAGCTAAGGTCAATACCGAGGCGGAACAAAATCTTGGTGCGCAGCTGAATATCCGCTCAATACCAACGATGGTTCTTTTTCTGCATGGGGTGGAGAAAGCACGTCAATCCGGGGCGATGAACAGTGCTGGAATCATTCAGTGGGTCAACAGCCAGTTGTAAAAAAGGTAGATGTTGAATGAATAGCAAAGCTGAACAAGTTAGATCGTCAGGTTTTTCCACAAGTTTACGAAAAACAGGCAAGATGCTTCTACGGGTCTTCCCAAATATTCTGGCAGTTGTTCTTCTGTCAGGATTGATTATGGAATTTGTGCCGCTGGATCGGTTGTCAGAATTTATGGGTGGTGGTTTTTTTGCTGATGGGCTGGTCGGTGCTGGAATTGGGTCTATTTC
>JAOZLQ010000076.1 GCA_029934755.1 Desulfuromusa sp.
TTGCGTTATAATTGAAACAATCCAGGTTTCATGCCGGAGCCTGTTGAAGCAAGGAGGTTGCCCTATGCAAATTGCCGTTACCTTCCGTCACATGGAGAGCAGTGATGCTATTCGCAGTTATGTGGAAGAAAAACTGGGCCGGGTTAAAAAGTATATTGATGAACCAATTGATGCCCAGGTAGTTTTGTCAGTCCAGAAAAAGATAAACCATCGAGCCGAGGTTACCATGGTCGCAAAGGGATTGACCATGAAGAGTACCGAAAGCAAGGACGATATGTATGCTGCCATTGATTTGATGGTCGATAAAATTGAACGGCAGCTGAAACGCTATAAAGATAAGTTGAAGAAGCATAAAGGGGGAGAAGGACTCCAGCGGCAGTTGGAAAAAACTGTTTATGCTGCAGCGAGTGTTGATGAAGGAATTGATAAGCCTGAAATTATCCGCAGTCACTCCTTCTTTGTTAAACCGATGTCGGTGGAAGAGGCGGTCATGCAGATGGATCTTCTGAATAAGGATTTTCTTGCCTTTACTGATGATAACTCTGAAGAAATGAATGTTGTTTATCGGCGCAAAGATGGAAATTATGGTTTAATTGTTCCCCATCGGGGTTAAGTATTTGTGAAACGGGTCTTTTTCTTAAGGTGAAAAAGACCCGTATTTTTTTCCTGACCAAATAAGATTGTGATTATGAAAATATCTGAACTACTGGATCCACAGGCTATTGTTGCTGATTTGCAAGCTAAAGATAAACCTGGTGCTCTTGTTGAGTTGGCCGATTCGTTGATTTCCTGTGAGCCTTCTTTGAACCGAGATGATGTTATTGCTGTTCTGCAAGAGCGGGAAAAACTTGGCAGTACTGGAATCGGTGATGGCGTTGCAATCCCCCACGGTAAATTGTCAGGAATCCCTGAGCTGAAACTGGTCTTTGGACGGAGTCATTCCGGGGTTGATTTTGAGTCAATGGATGGGCAACCGGCCCATCTGTTCTTCTTGTTGATTGCGCCAGAGGAATCTGTGGGTGTTCATCTGAAAACGTTGGCGAGGATTTCTAAGTTATTAAAGGATGCTTCTGTTAGAAAAAAACTGATGGATGCTCCTGACCAAAAAGCTATCTATCGGGTTATCCTTGATGATGAGGGACAAGCCTGATTTCGGGGAACTCTTGTTACCATTGTTGTTGATCAGGTTTTTAATATTATGCCAAAACTCACTATTCAGGAAATTCTTGATGAAAAGGAAGCAGGTCTTGACCTCGAACTGTTGTCTGGTGCGGGTGGGCTATCTAATACCATCTCGGTTCCTCGAATTCAGAAACCAGGTCTTGCCTTGGCAGGTTATACCGACAGCTTGCATCCAGATCGAGTACAAATAATTGGTTCCACAGAATTAAGTTTTTTAAACACGTTGTCTGAGCAAAAAGCCATTGAGACGATACGTGAACTTTGTCAACAGAACCTCTCCTGTTTGATCGTCACTAAAAATCAGGAAATTCCAGAATATCTGATTGAGCAGACTGAAGCCGGAAATACTCCACTTCTGCGGACTAAGCATCTCAGCTCTAATTTTATTGCTCTGCTGACCCGTTTTTTGGAAGAACGTTTGCTTCCGACTTCAACTCTTCACGGTGTGTTGGTTGATATTCTTGGTATCGGTGTTTTGCTTCAAGGTAAGAGTGGAGTTGGTAAAAGTGAATGCGCTCTTGATCTTATCCTCCGTGGTTATCGTTTGGTTGCTGACGATATTATCAAGGTACGGTTTAAGCTCCCTGCGGTCGTTTTTGGTGAGGGGATGGATTTACTTCATTACCATATGGAAATTCGTGGTTTGGGTATTCTCAACATTAAGCATCTTTTTGGCGTTGCTGCAATTCGAGAACGCAAAAAAATCGATCTGGTTGTGGAACTGGTTAAATGGGAAGATGGCAAAGAATATGATCGTTTGGGAGTGGACGAAAAAACGTACGATATCCACGGAGTTAACTTGCCATTTGTACGAATACCAGTTGCACCAGGGCGGAACATTAGTACCATAGTCGAAGTTGCTGCACGAAATCAGCTGCTGAAGGAAATGGGCTATCATAGTGCTCGTGAATTTCAAGAGTTGCTGGAAAAACGGATGGCTACAGCGGCACATCTTCATTCCCATACGATTATTGGGGATAATCTGGAATGAATAGACGGTTGTTGATTATTACGGGTCTATCTGGTTCCGGAAAAAGTACAGCTGCCAGAGTGCTTGAGGATCAAGGTTTTTTTGTGGTTGATAATTTGCCGCTAGTGATGCTTCCAGATTTCATGCAACGTGTTGGAGAGGGGCTGAATTTAGACGCAGGGGTTGCGGTTGTAATAGATGTTCGTAATCGTGGTTTTCTGACAGATTATGCTGAAATATTTAATCAATTAAAGCAGGATGGATATACACTGGATATCTTGTTTTTTGAAGCTGCAGACTCAGTCTTGCAGCGACGCTATTCAGAGACTCGCCGTTCTCATCCTCTGGCGGGTTCTGAGACCGTTCAGGAGGGAATAGAAAGAGAACGTCAGCAACTCCATCTATTGCGGAATAGCGCGACGAAGATCATCGATAGTAGTAACCTGAATTCACGTCAGTTGCGAGATCTGATACTTACTTATTTAGGCGAAAAGCATCAATCTTTACTTATTGTCAGTCTGGAGTCGTTTGGTTATCGCTACGGACTTCCACCGGCCGCAGATTTAGTGTTTGATGTCCGTTTTTTGCCTAATCCCCATTATATTGATGAACTGAGGCCTCTTACGGGGTTGAATCCGAAATTGCGCGAATATGTTATCTCACAGCCGGCTTGCCGTGATTTTCGCCGTTACCTGGACCCTCTGCTTGGTTTTTTGTTGCCTCACTATTGTGCTGAGGGGAAAAGTTATTTGACCGTTGCCATCGGATGTACGGGTGGGCGACACCGAAGCGTTTCGATTGTTGAAGACCTCTATAGAAGTTTCCCTGAACCGGATGTTGTTCTACGGATTAACCATCGTGATATTGACAAAGGGTAATGGATGATTGGTTTGGTGGTTGTGACCCATGTTCGTTTAGCTGATGAATTATTGCATGCTGCGGAGCTGATACTTGGTCCGCTTGAGGGGGTTGTGGCGGTCAGTATAGATCCTGATATGTCAGTTGACGTTGCTACAAAGGAGCTGCAGAAAGCTGTGAATCTGGTTGGAAAAGATGGTGATGGGATAATAATTTTAACGGATTTGTTTGGTGGTACACCGACAAATATCAGCGCTGATTTACTCTGTGCGGGGTCAGTTGAAATTCTTACCGGGGTGAATTTACCCATGTTGATCAAAGGGGTTAGTGTCCGGGTCAATCATGATTTGGACGGACTGGCAGCGCTACTTAAAGATTATGCTCAAAACGCAATCATACGTCCTTCTGAATTGCTACGTGCAGTTCGCTAGGACGATTTGTTGGAGAATTGATGAGTCTTGTTTTAACTCGCATTGATAATCGTTTAATCCATGGTCAGGTTTTGGAAGCCTGGGTTCCATTTGTTAAGGCCGATTGTATTGTTGTTGCCAATGATGATATCGCTGCTAAACCATTGAAAAAGTTGATGATGAAGGCTTCAGTTCCCAGCCGGATGCGGGTTGAAATTGGTACCGTTGCAGAATCCGTGGCACTATTAAAATCAAACCAACTTGATCGCTGTAAAGTCCTCTTGTTGTTCGGTACAACGTCAGATGCCGTACGTGCTTATCGTGAAGGCTTAGCTTTTAACCAACTTAATCTTGGTAATTTACAGGCAAATAAAGGCAAAGCACGACTTAGTTGTACCCTGTTTTTAGACCCCACTGATTTGGATGATTTGGAATTGCTGGATCAAGCAGGTATTAGAATTACCTCCCGTTGTATCCCGGCAGATAGTGAGCGATTCTGGCGTAAATTGATACCCGTTTATAAAGGGAGAGTGTAATGGCTATCAATTTAGCTTTTGGTGCTTTGATCTCTTTGATCTGCGGGCTGGATCGAGTGGCAATTTTACAAATTATGATTTCAAGGCCGATTGTGGCGGCTCCCCTGACAGGTTTGCTTCTTGGGGAACCTCTGGTGGGGTTGCAAATCGGGGTGATGGTTGAATTACTCTGGCTAGCTAGATTGCCTGTAGGGGCAGCGGTTCCACCTGATGACACCCAAGTGGCAATTGCCAGCAGTGTTTTGGCAATTGTTTTGGGGCAAAGGTTCAATACTTCAGGAATTGAGTTGCTCCTTCTTTGTTTGTTGATTGCTATTCCCCTTGGCAAGGTTGGGCAATACTTTGATCATTATGCCAGACAATATAATGTCCGGTTGATAAGGTATGTTGATTCAGCTCTTGATCGTAGTTCTTTGCTGGTAGCGGAACTGCAGCATTTGCGTGGGTTGACCAGCTTCTCTCTCGCTGCAATAGGGACTTACGCAGTTATTCTATCTGGTGGATTGTTGATTATTCCCTTCCTCTGGCCCTTTCTTCAGCAGCCACTGAGCTATTCATCCGCTTGGATTCAATTGTCTCTGCCGTTAGTCGGGATTGCTGTTATCTTGGGAACAATTAATGTCAGTAGGGCGATCACTCTTTTTTGTGCCTCTTTTTGTATGTCTTTTCTATTGATGTGGCTGGTGTAGAAATGATTATCTCGCGAAAGACCCGTCTGCATATATGGTTTCGATTACTGTTGCTACAGGCCAGTTGGAATTTTGAAAGATTACAGGGTATTGGTTTTTTCTATGTGCTCTTGCCCGGGCTGAGGAAGCTCTATAGTAAGGAAAAATTGCTGGAGGTCAGTCGTAAGTATACCGGTTATTTTAATACCCATGTTTATCTAGCTCCTATGGTTGCTGGTGCAGTTTTGAAGTTGGAAGAAGATCAAGCTTCCGGGGTTGCAGATCCAACAGTAGAGGTTGATGATTTTAAAGAGATGGTTGCAGCACCCTATGCGGCTATCGGGGATGCGCTATTCTGGGGCGGTTTACGTCCATTAGCAGCTGGAGTGGCTCTATTCTTTGCAGTAAAAGGAATTCTCTGGGCTCCGCTAATTTTTATATTGATTTATAATCTGGTGCCAACTTGGTTTAGAACGGTATTTTTTGTCCGTGGCTATCGACAAGGGATGGAATCTGTTGAGCTTATACAAAAACATAGATTGCCAGACTGGGCTATTCATACCAAGGAAACTGCGATAGTTGTTCTTGGTGGGTTGAGTGCCTTTATGGTTTTTACTCAGCTAACTCAACATCAATTGCCAAGTTGGCTGGGGTTGTTGACCCTCATCCCAATGGTCATGCTGGGGTTGGTTGCACGCAAAGGTTTATCGACGCTATTTCTGGTGTTTATAACGGTCAGCTGTATTTTTTTAATCGGTTTATTCTGGGCTGATGTGGTTTATCTTTTTACTTCATGGGGGGCAAGGGAATAATGCAAAATCGCAGTTTTACAATAAAAAATCGTCTTGGTCTGCATGCGAGGGCAGCAGCACAACTTGTGCAAACAGCTAATAAATTTAGTTCTGAAGTTGTTCTTCTCAAGGAAGATGTTGAGGTTAATGGGAAGAGTATTATGGGGATTTTACTGCTTGCAGCACCACGGGGTACAGATATTGTGGTGACGGTGGATGGTGTGGATGAAGAGCACGCGATGATGACTATCGCAGAATTAATCGAGGATGGTTTTGGGGAAGATTAGAATAGCTAAAGACACATATCTGGTTGGGATAGGGGTATCACCGGGAATTGCTGTTGGTGAGGTCAGTTTGCTTGATCAACGACCTCTGGTTGATAAATCCTTAATTGAGGCCATAGAGGTTGAGGCGGAATTATTGCGTTTTCGACAGGCCATCGACCGAGCTAGAGAGCAACTGCAAAAGATTAAACAGGCAGTTTCCAGACAACCGCATCTGCGTGAACATCTGTATATTCTTGATACCCATTTGCTTATTCTTGAAGATGAAATGCTGGTAGATGGTACGGAAAAAGAGATTCGTGCGCAGATGAACGCTGAAGGGGCTTTGACCCAAGTTCTTGAGCAACTACGTGCACTGTTTGACACTATTGATGATGAATATTTGCGGGAAAGACGTTCCGATGTTGATGCTGTAGGAGAGCGATTGCTGCGGATATTGACGGGTGTTAGTGAGCGAACTATTGGGAACATAGGACGTAAATCTCTTGTCGTTGCACATGATCTGTCTCCAGCTGAAACGATGCAAATGAACAGGTCAAATGTTCTTGGATTTATAACAGATAAGGGGGGACGAACGTCTCATACTGCGATTCTGGCACGTTCATTGGATATTCCAGCTGTTGTCGGTTTGGAATCTGTTACCTCAATGGTGTCTGAGCGGATACCGGTTATTATAGATGGTTCTACTGGGGTGGTTATTCTTAACCCGTCAGAAAAGACATTAAATGAGTATCTTAAGCGCAAACAATCTTATGAATATCTAGAACATGATCTTGAAAAGTACCGCGATCTTCCCTCTCTAACCACTGACCAGATTCATATCCCTTTGCGAGGCAATCTTGAGATTGCCAGTGATGTCGAGCAGGCTAAAAAACATGCTGCTGAAGGTATTGGTCTTTATCGAACTGAATTTCTCTACCTTGGTCGAAGTGAACCGCCCGATGAAGAGGAACAATATCGATCTTATTGTGAGATTCTTAAACAGGTAGAAGGTGAGCCGGTTACGATAAGGACACTTGATATTGGTGGTGACAAATTTGTGCCTGAATTGAACTTGGAGGATGAAGCTAACCCGGCAATGGGGCTACGAGCAATTCGCTTTTCTCTCCATGAGGAGCGTCTGTTCAAAATTCAGCTGCGTGCGATATTGCGGGCTTCTAGTTGCGGTCACGTTCGGATTCTATTTCCGATGATCAGTGGGGTGGCAGAAATCCGGGCTTGTAAGAAAATTCTTTGTGACATTCAGGCTCAATTAGACCGAGAAGGAATTTCTTACGATCCTGATCTTGCCATTGGTATTATGATTGAAACACCATCCGCCGTTATGATTGCTTCTTTATTGGCGCGTGAGGTTGATTTTTTTTCCATTGGAACAAATGACTTAATTCAATATTTTCTTGCTGTTGATCGGGGGAATGAGCATGTCGCTTATCTATATGATCCTCTTCATCCAGCAATTTTACGTGCGCTCAAAGCGACTTGTGATGCTGCCAACGATGCCGGAATCGAAATTTGTATTTGTGGCGAAATGGCAGGTGAATCTTTATATGCCTTGGTTCTCGTTGGGCTTGGATTCCATGAACTTTCTATGAATCCCGCTTGTGTTCCAAGGGTTAAACGGGTGTTGCGACAGGTTTCAAAGCAAGATGGTGAATCTCTGGTTGATAAGTTATTGTTATTATCGACCAGTAAAGAAGTTTCGACTGCGATTGAAAAAGAGATGCGGAGCCGGTTGCCTGATATTTTTGCGCAACCACTTATCTGATTGATTAAGACTAAGAATAACGGAAAGGATATATACCGATGGCGATGACCGATTTTCTATTTACATCTGAATCAGTAGGGGAGGGACATCCCGATAAAGTTGCTGATCAGATTTCTGATGCTGTTCTTGATGCCATACTTGAGCAGGATCCTCAAGCTCGGGTGGCATGTGAAACATTAGTTACAACAGGCATGGCAGTTATTGCCGGTGAAATTACGACAACGGCCTACGCCGATCTTCCAGCGATTGTTCGGCAGACTATTAAAGAAATTGGCTATAATGATTCAGCTATTGGATTTGATTATAAAACCTGTGCGGTACTGACTTCGATTGACCAACAATCTCCCGATATCTCTCAAGGGGTGAGTGAAGGAGAGGGTTTGTTTACAGAACAGGGTGCAGGAGACCAGGGGATAATGTTTGGTTTTGCCTGTAATGAAACTCTTGAACTCATGCCCATGCCGATTACTTTTGCACATAAACTAATGCAGAAACTTGCCGATGTTCGCAAGAGTGGGGTGCTGAATTTCTTGCGTCCAGATAGTAAGTCTCAGGTGTCAATACAGTATATTAATGACCAACCAACCAGGATTGATACTGTCGTTATCTCGACCCAACATAACCCAGATGTGTCGTATAATGATCTCAAGGAAGCAGTTATTGAAGAAGTGATTAAACCCATTCTTCCAGCGGATCTTCTCGATAACAAAACTCGCTACCTGGTTAATCCGACTGGCCGCTTTGTTGTCGGTGGTCCAATGGGTGATTGTGGTTTAACGGGTCGAAAAATTATAGTCGATACCTATGGTGGCCAAGGTTCTCATGGTGGCGGAGCTTTTAGTGGGAAAGATCCGTCAAAAGTTGATCGCAGTGCTTCATATATGGCGCGCTATATTGCAAAAAATATTGTCGCTTCCGGAATAGCACGGAAATGTGAAGTTCAGTTGGCCTATGCGATTGGAGTTGCCGAACCTGTTTCGGTTATGATCAATGCGTTTGGTACAGGGAAGATACCTTCAAATAAAATTGCAGAGATCGTTCAAGATGAGTTTGATATGCGTCCGGCTGCAATTATTCAGCAGCTTGATTTGCTTCGGCCTATTTATCGACAGACCGCTGCTTATGGTCATTTTGGGCGAGAATTGCCGGGGTTTACCTGGGAATTAACTGATCGGGTTGATTCTCTCCGGTCTCGTGCCGGGCTCTGAATATAATACCTTGTTAATAAATTATAAAGGGTGAGTCTCATGGATTCACCCTTTTCTTATTCGGATTCAATCACGAAAGCGTTTTTGTAATTCATGATATTGATCAATGCGCCGATCACGGAAGAATGGCCAGATCTGGCGAACCCTTTCACTCTGGTCGAGGTCGATATCGATGCATAGAAGCTCTTCTTTATCTGCGCTGGCTTGAGCCAGGATTTCTCCCTGACACCCAACAGCAAAGCTGCTTCCCCAAAAATCTATTCCACCGGCTGTCTGACTTGGATCGGCTTCAAAGCCGACCCGGTTGACTGCAATGAGGGGGATTCCATTGGCAATTGCATGACCTTGTTGCACCACCATCCACGCTGCTAACTGGCGTTGTTGTTCCTCTGGTTTATCACTTTGGTCATATCCAATGGCAGTTGGGTAGATGAGTATTTCTGCCCCTGCCAATGCCATCATCCGGGCTGCTTCAGGATACCATTGATCCCAACAGATCAGGACTCCTAGTTTGCCGACTGAAGTTGTAATTGGATGAAACCCTGAATCTCCTGGAGTAAAATAGAACTTTTCATGGTAGCCCGGATCGTCTGGAATATGCATTTTACGATAGGTACCAGCAATGCTTCCGTCTTTTTCCAAAACCACGGCGGTATTATGATATAGCCCTGCTGCCCGTTTTTCAAAGAGTGAGATCACCAGAACAATCCCTGCTTCTTTGGCCAACCGGGCATATTTTTGGGTTGCTGCTCCCGGGATGGTTTCGGCAAGACCAAAATGAGTAACATCTTCTGTCTGACAGAAATAACGATTGCTGTGCAGTTCCTGTAGAATAACTAATTCAGCTCCTTGGGCTGCAGCCTGCAGAATCTGTTTGTAACTTTTATTAATATTATCCTCTGGATCAATTGAACAGTTTTGCTGTACTAACCCAATTTTTAAGGACTTCATGTCAGGACTCCGTGTGGGAGTTGCATGGTAATACAATGTAAAGAACCATGTTGTTTGATCAGTGCCTGACAATCAATACCAATAATTTCTCGGTCAGGGAAGACTTTTTCAAGAGTGTTGATGGCCAGAGTATCAGCAGGATCATTGTAGGTTGGAACGAGAACTGCCTTGTTGATGATCAAAAAATTAGCATAGGATGCAGGTAAACGCTTGCCGTCATCATAACAGGCTTGTGGCCAAGGGAGAGGAATCAGTTGGTATGGCTGTCCGCTCCTAGTTTTGAATTGCCTAAGCCGCCGTTCCATTTCTTTAAGTGCCGGATAATGTTCATCTTTATTATGATTACAGCAAATATATAAGATTGTATCATTTGGACACAACCGGGCCAGAGTGTCGATGTGTGAATCGGTATCGTCTCCGGCTAACCAGCCGTGGTCTAACCAGAGAAAATGGTCGAAGCCGAGGTGCTTGGAAAGTTCGATTTCAAGATTTATTTTGTTTAGTTGTGGATTGCGATTTGAGTTGAGAAGACATGTCGATGTTGTCAGTATTGTTCCACAACCATCACTTTCTATACTGCCACCTTCTAGAACCAAGTCGATAGGACTTCTTCTTATGTTATTGAATATTCCTGTATTATGGAGGAGTTGTGTTGCTTGGTTGTCTTTGTCTGCGGTGAACTTAAACCCCCATCCATTAAAATTA
>JAOZLQ010000214.1 GCA_029934755.1 Desulfuromusa sp.
GCAAAGTAAGGTTAAAATTACTGTTGCAAAAATTCTATTACGAGATGCCATTTTTTAGTTGAACCGGCTCCATATTAGTGACAAAATCAGCGGTACGAGTCACTGATAAATTGCTGGAAAACAGCTTCAATTTGAGCCGCGATGGAATTCCAACCGAAGGAAGTGACAACATCCGCGCGAGCCTGGATACCGAATTCTTCACACAGAATCTCGCTACAAATAAGTTTATCCAAATATTCTGCCCATTCCTCGGGGTCATTACTTTCAGCGATAAAGCCCGTCCTGCCATGTTGCACAATGTCAGCAGCAGCAGAAAAGTTACCGATAACAACAGGCAAACCACATGCCTGTGCTTCCAGAACCACCATCGGCATTCCTTCTGCTTCAGAAGGCAGAACAAAAACTTGGGATCGTTGATAACACTCCAGCATCTGTTCCTGATTCAGCATGCCCGGGAAACTGACATTTTGCTTCAGACCCAGTTGCACCACCAGAGACTTCAACTGCGCTTCAAGCTTACCTCCACCAGCGATAATAAGCCTTGTTGCTGAATGATGCTTTACGACTAAAGCAAATGCTCTGATTAATAACTCAAAGCGTTTTCTGGGAATAAATCTACCCGCGGTGAACACAGTAAAGGGTTGTTTTTCCCCTTTGATCGACGGGCGAAAGGTATAAAAATCGACACCATTTTGAATTTTATGAATATTCTCGGCCGGCACTTCGCAGCTGGCACAAAGCGCCTCAACCGTATCGTCCGACAATGTCAAACAGGCCGTAATATTCCGTAGTGCTTTTTTTTCCAACCAAGGGATCAGGTAGCGCCAAGGGCGCCAAGGTGATTTTTCTTCTACATTAGACAGGGTATGGACAAAAGGGACACATCGGTTCTTGTCAAGAAAAAGAGCCTGCGCCGCCGACTGGGGGAAAATAATATCATAAGATTTTAGTTTGCCACTAAGTATCAGGTAGGCATTAATCCAAACAGAATACAGCGGCATTCGAGGGATGGCGATATGGTAAATTCCTTGAGCTATATCTGTCTGTGTCTGAGGAGAATAAATATGTACGCTGTGCCCGGCAGCTAGCCACTCCTTACGCAATTCAAAGATAACCCTGCTAACACCACCTTCAAATTTCGGCGGCTTCCAAAAGGGTGCAAGAATAGCGATTTTCATATTTTTTGACTCCCTGCAGACTCAAGATGTCGTTGGAGAATTCGGCAATTCTCCAACGACAGATTTTTCAAAGTTATATAACCTTCTTTTACTTTATTGCGAACCATTGCATTATTTACTTGCATGGAAACAAAGCTGTCAAAAAGGCTATCGGCATTCAATGTTGCAACTTCATGACAATAGTTATCCACTCCAACTTGCCTAGCCAGCTCAATACTTTTCTGTTCGTAAGCTAGAGGAATAACCGGAAGTCCGGCAATAATACTGTAAATCATAAAATGCATCCGCATAGTAATGACCATGTCGGCGCAGCTTGAAATCAACTCAGGATAAAAACGAGGATGGAAGTTGGCATGTGAAACATGAATCCGCTGCTGTAAGGTCTCTGAAAGGGCAGCCACAAGCATTTCTGCATAACTCGCGTCATCGAAGTTATAGCTGCCACGCCCCTGGCAAGTCGAAATAAAACAGATGCGCCAATTCGTTTCATTGAGAACTCTGCCAACAAACCGACGCAACTCGTTCTGATATCCACAGGTCAAGCTTTCAGCATCAGGATGACCAGGAAACCCCCACTGACGGGCACTTATAAACAGCAACTGGCTGCCACCTGCTGAGTTCTTAAACTCAACAATCGATTCCAACTCGATCCTCTGCTCAATTGACGCAGACGTTGCGGAAGGAAGCATGGCAAAGGCCGCATCAGCAGTGAAAAACAAATTATCAGCACTCGTGTTGAGTCGTTTGAGCAGATCGTAACTGGCTTGATCCCGGACTGTCACAATATTAAACTGGCCAAGCAGTTCACTGGCAGCAGTGCGACTGGCAGCTTCAAAAAAAGGTCCGATGGAATGTGCATATGCCATATGTTGAACACCAAGAGACAAAGTCTTCTGCATCATAGCAAAGAGTACAGCAGTAGAGTAGAGGTTATTGACATAGCCGCCACCACAATAAACTAGCAGATCATATTTCTTCAATTCACGATAAAAAGTTTTTTCTGCACCAGACAAGAAGCCCAAACGACATCTAATCGAATGTGACTTGCGCATCAAAGCCGATGCATAGTGACCCGCAGGCCAGCAATCTTGAAGCATCGGTAAAATATTCAAATCGGGATAATAGCTACTCGCCTCTTGCGCCTTGTGGACATAAACAACAATCTCTGCTGCAGGGAAAGTGTGGAGAATTGCATCAATTGTTCCATAGACGATACCTGCATCCCCGCCGTTCAGAATGACACTATTCAACAGAGCAATCTTCATGATCGTCCCTTCGCAAGTGAGCGTATCTCAGAAACCAGGCCATGGCGTCCATAAATAGCAAGAGCAAAATACAAAACAACTCCGATCAAAACTTGTACAGCTAAAACATATACCGGGACAATAAGAATCGGTTGGAGCCAGCGACCGATTCCAAAGACTAAACATGACATTGTAACTGACATCCAGAATGAAGACCACAGGCTAGCAAGGTAATCTCTTAAACAGGCCCCGAGCAAAGGGCGAACCAAAAAAGGATAGGTCAAAAGGGAGACGAGTAGCTGAAAACCAAGTACAGATACAAGCACAAGCGCAATTCCACCATGGCTCGCGGCCCAATAAAAGATCGGTACCTGAACAAGTAACTTACCAAGGCTCCACTTAAAACCGAGGTCAGCGCGCCCCTTGGCAAGCAGCAAGGATCCGACAGGGCTACCGACAGAACGAAGCGCAGCGACAACTGCTAGAATCTGGGCGGCCAGCACCGCTGGTTGCCATTGTGGCCCATACAGGACAACAATGGCAACAGGAGCTATAACTGCAAGCCCAAGAGTGGTCGGGAAATTGATCGCTGTAAGAAAATTTAGCAATTTCAAATAGGCTCGTTTAATCCGCGGAGGGTCATCCTGAATGGTCGCAAAGGCAGGAAACGCTACCTTAGTAATGATCTGGTTAATAACTTGAGTCGGCTTAAAAACCAACTCATGAGCCAGAGT
>JAOZLQ010000077.1 GCA_029934755.1 Desulfuromusa sp.
TTGGCTCTGGAACTGGAGCTACATCATCTACAAATACGGTCATATCAGTAAAATCACCATCACCATTGCCAATTTGGTCATCTAAATAAACATAAAGCAAGTTATGGTTAGCATTATATGCGGTCATAATATGCTCTTCACCAGCCTCAGCAGTATTAAGTGAATTATCGGTAAAGAAAGTATAGTCATAGCCTGAAGTACCATTGTCAACATTAAAATTACGGTCTACATCATAATAAAAACCAAAACTATTTGAAAAATCAATCCACCCATCATTTGCAAGATTACCATCAGCAGAGTAAGATTTTGTAATCTTCCAATCTCCACCATCATTTAAGAAACTTACACTTGCAATAGCAAATGGGTCTTGTGATGGAGCAAATACTTCAAACTTACCCAACTCACCAGATTCGTTAACAGAGTATAAACCGAAAGCACTCTCGTAAGCAGCTTGTTCTAGTTGAATTTGAAATAAGGAGTTACCTTGCTCACCGGTAGTTAAATCTGTAGCAGTCCAGTAATCCATAGATCCTGAAACCGTCCAATCGGAGCTTAACGTATCCCAAGGTAACGCAAAACCCGTACCTGTAAAAACAAACAGCGAAATAACCAAACCTACTAAAATCTTTTTCATCTTCCTACTCCTTCCCTCCAGCGAGGCATTTAATAAAATTAAATTCTAATTACTACCTCTGCGAATTTCATGCCACATAAGTAAGTACCTATTTTTACAGACTTATCACATATGACCTCAAGCTATGTAAAGATTTCCGACAATAGCGCAAGTAGCGCAAAAAGAACCGCAACCTTGCGACAACGGGAATTTTACTTTTTGGTGCCAAAGGGGAGATTCGCCCACTACGGTTCGGACATCACGTCCTCTCCTGGGTAGGCTCTCCGGAAAAGGGGTCAGGTCTTGAAACATCAGCTTATTCTGTTATACTACCCACATGACCAGACCTTTACGCATAGAATACCCCGGTGCTGTTTACCATATTACCTCTCGCGGCAACGCCAGGCAAAATATTTACAATGACGATGATGATCGGCAAAAGTTCCTGTCAATTCTTACACTGGTAGTCGAACGATTTCACTGGATCTGCCACGGTTACTGCCTGATGGACAACCACTATCACCTGCTATTGGAGACACCTGTTCCCAACCTATCCGCAGGAATGCGCCAGCTTAACGGCATCTATACTCAGGCTTTTAATCTCCACCATCGCAGAGTTGGACATTTATTTCAGGGACGTTTCAAAGCAATCGTTATCGAAAAACAGGCTCATCTTCTTGAGCTTTCACGCTATATCGTATTAAACCCGGTCCATGCAGGCATGGTGCAACACCCTGAAGACTATCCATGGAGTAGCTATCTCGCAACCCTTGGTCAAACTAATGTGTCGGATTTCTTAACAGTTCAATGGCTTCTTGAAAATTTTTCACCCCAAATCACCCGGGCACAACAACTATATCGGGAGTTTGTCAACAAAGAGGAACAGCCATCACCATGGGGCAAACTAACTGGTCAAATTTATCTAGGATCAGATAGCTTTATTCAGCAAGTAAAAAATCTAACCGTTACAAATAGTGATTCCAAGGAAATCCCTCTTGAACACCGACAAGCAGGGAGACCAGAACTTGCAGACTTAATGGCACAAAACACTGAACAGTCCAAAGGACAGCGCAACAAGCTAATCTACAAAGCCCACGTAGATTATGGATATAAATTGAAACAAATTGCTGAAGTTCTCGGGATTCACTACACAACGGTAAGTAAAATTGTTAAAAAAGAAAATAGCTGACTTTTCAAGATCTGACCCCTTTTCATTTACGAAGATGGGGCACAGCTTAAAACAAAGACTGACAATTAAAGATGTTACCGCTTGCAAAAATACTTAACACCACTGATTCCAGCAAAATCATCATCCTGGGTCCACACAGTAGCCTGGTACGCACGAGCCGTTGTCAAAATAATCGCATCTGCCATAGGAATTTTGAGATCGAAACTGAATTTGGCTGCCTGAATCGCCAGGTTGCTGTTTAAATCTACTGTTTGGCCCTGCTTCATAATGGCGACAACCTGTAAAGCAGAATCTTCGCCTCGTTCCCGTAGTGCGACCTTGAAAACCTCATATAAACACAAAGTAGGAACGATAAGACTGCTGAGCTCCATAATTGGTTCAGCGAATATATCGGCGTTGGAGCCATCACTAAAATATTCAAGCCAACCGCATGAATCAACAACATTCATAACCGCTCATCCTCTCGCTCAAATGCTGTATTAATACCCTTCATGAATCCACGCATAGACTCTACACTTCTCGTTGGGATCAGTTCAACACGATTACCATATTCAATGACCTGTAATTGTTGCCCTGGCTTGAGTTGCATTGATTCCCTGACTCTTTTGGGAATAACAACCTGAAACTTAGGGGAAATCTTAACAGCTTCCATAGCTTCCTCCTCATCGATAAAATTTCATACAACAGTATGCTTATCGATTAAAAAAGTCAATTCGATCAGCCTTCATGGCGGGAAAAGAATAAAGGGTGGGTAGGTCTAGAAACTTATTGCCCGAGCAGAATCCGCTGATCAGAGGAAAGGCCACGATGACCTACACCCACTTAAATCTATTTTGACCACCAATTCTGATATTTAGAAGTATTACAGGCTGGTCTGGATCAGGTGAAACCCGGTAGAGAACGAGAAAATCACGTGGTTCTACTTCACGTAACCGGGAGAAGGGGAGACTCGCCCACTACGGTTCGAGCATCACGCTCTCACCTGCGTAGGCTCCCCTGCGTTCGCTGCCGCAGCCATCCTGGCTGCTATTCAGACATTAAGTCTGCGCATGCTTCGCTTCGAGTCTCAACGAGTACAGAACAAACAAAAAAACCGCTACCTAACGGTAACGGCTATTTTTGTTTGTTGGTGCCGAAGGGGAGACTCGAACTCCCACGCGAATACTCGCACTAGACCCTGAACCTAGCGTGTCTACCAATTCCACCACTTCGGCGTGAAGCGAGAGTTTTTATAGCAAATGAGTTTTTCCTTTGCAACTAAAAACGTCCACAGCCGCAGAAAAGCTTTAATCCAACCGAAAAGGATTGACTGTCAACGTTTGATACTTAAGAACAGTAACCAACCCTGCCCTGCTCCCCTTGGGCTTGCGGACAGACTTTGCCTCAGCCTGCATCACCTCGACTTTACTATCATTCCTTGATTTTGAGTAACCAGCTGCGATGGAGGCAGCGTAAATTAAATCTTCTTCGAGTACTCCCTTAGCGCTATCTGTTTTTAAAACAACATGCGCACCTGGTGCATGATTGACATGAAACCAGAAATCACCATTTTTAAGTATTTTTGTGGAGATTTCATCGTTCTGCCGATTGTTACGTCCCCAAAGAATTCTAAAACCTGAGGGACTGGTTGTTTCATGGGGCCTTGAGGACTGTAGTGTCCGTTTAGTGTGTAAGCGATTTTTATCTTTCAGCAGCCCAACCTCTCGTAGTTCCGAGGCTATTTCCTCAATGTCGGAATTCTTTACAGTGTCTTTCAGTTGATAATCGAGCTGGTCTAACCATTCAAGCTCTGCTTGCGTTTCTTGCAGACGTCTCTGACTATGTTCCTGCCCTCGCCGTGCTTTTTTGAAACGATTAAAGTATTTTTCCGCGTTCTGCTGCGGCTTCAGGAGTGGATCAAGAGCAATGGTCAGCGGTTCAGGTGGTTGCAGGTAATAATTCTGCAGCACAACTTTATCCATTCCACGCGTTACTAAATGTAAATTTGCCAGCAACAACTCACCCTTTTGACGATCAGTATCGTAATTCTGCTGTTTTTGAAACTCTTTTTCGATACTTAGCAATCTTTTGCGCAGCTTTTTTGCCTGTCGACCGATTGCCTGTTGCAGCTGCCGATAAAAATCATGTTTATTTTCAGTATATTCCATATCACTGTAAAGTTTTTCGACGGTCTGATTCCAGGAATAATTTTCCTCAAATTGAGCAGGTAATTCATCATTTTTTTTCTGACCGAGTTCCATTTTTTCTGGAAAGTGATATTTCTCACCGGATAAAATTATCCTTTCTTTGCCCACCGTAGAAATTCTTTTCAGGACATCAATAATCTGACCCAGATCATCAACCAGAAGCAAATTACTGCTCTTACCGGTCAATTCCACCATCAACTGGCAAACACCCTGCTGCCCAGTACAATTGATTTGAATAATTCGATCATCATTGACAACACTCATTGAGATAATTCGACTTATTCTTGCACGTAGTAATTGACAAAACCTCGGTGGTTGGTGCGGATTTAACCAATTGCGTTCGGTTAAATGCAAACGGCTTCTGGTTGCCTCTGTTGAAATTAACAGACGTTGAGTTTCCCGCCCATTCCAGAGTTTGAAAATCAATACGTCCGGAGCCGGTTGGTAAACTTTGGATACTTTTGCACCTGTTAATTGCTCAGACAATTCGGAAACAGTGTGCTTTATCAGGTTTAATTTCATAATAGCAGTATAATCATCAAGGTGGGTCTCGCTGCAAGCTAAAATCAGATCATACAATCTTCTTTAGCCGCTGATGAACACAGATTCACGCAGATAATAACCAAGAATCAGTTGACAGGATTAAAATCTGATAAAATCTGGTAGAGCCTAAAAACAAATATCTTTGGTTTGATTATAACCATCAGATTTTATCCTGTTGATCCTGTCAAAAGGTTAGGGTCTTATTTTAGATTTATCAGCGAAAATCTGCGTTCATCTGCGGCAAAAACAACTACGTAAAAAATAATCTACAAAATCTACCAAGATTTGTTAGGATTACCTACATTCTATCAATCAGTGGAGAATCAAAATGAAAAACAACTGGAAAATTGAAACACAGGCGGTCCAGGGAAGCTATGAACCAAAACCAACAGAACCGCGCATTCCGGCAATCTGCCAAAGTACAACTTTTAAATATACCAGTGCAGATCACGTTGCAAAACTTTTTGATCTCGATCTGGCTGACCATATGTATAGCAGAATCAGCAATCCAACCTCGGAGGCGCTGGAAGGTAAAATTACATTGCTGGAAGGCGGTGTTGCAGCATTGGCAACATCTTCGGGACAGGCTGCAATCAGTGGAGCGATCTTCAACATCTGCCAGGCTGGACAACATATTGTCGCCGCAAGTACCCTGTATGGGGGAACATACTCTCTGTTTGCCAACACCTTCCCGAAGATGGGGATTGAAGTCACTTTTGTTGACCCTGAAGCTGATATCAATGAAATCAGAAAAGCTTTTCGACCAGAAACCCGCTGTGTTTATGCAGAGACAATCGGCAATCCAAACTTAAATGTCCTCGATTTTGGTAAATTTTCCTCGATAGCCACAGAAATGGAGGTTCCGTTACTGATTGATAATACCTTCGCCACTCCTTATCTGTGCAAACCGCTGGAACTTGGGGCCGATATTGTTATTCATTCGACAACCAAGTATTTTGACGGCCACGCAACCAGCCTTGGTGGCATTATTGTCGATGGTGGCACCTTTAATTGGGAAAATGGAAAATTCCCGGAACTCACTGAGCCTGATCCTAGTTATCACGGTTTAAAATACGTAGAAAAGTTTGGTTCACTGGCCTACATCGTTAAGGCAAGGGTTCAATACATGCGCGATCTTGGGTGCTGCCCAGCACCGCAGAATAGTTTTCTGATCGATCATGGTTTGACAACACTCCCCTTGCGGATGGAACGCCACAGTAGTAATGCTCAGACACTAGCTGAATATTTGGAGCAACACCCAGCGGTTACCAAAGTTAATTATCCCGGACTAAAAAGCCACCTTAGTCATTCTCTCGCCTGCAAATATCTGCCAAAAGGCTGTAGTGGAGTCATGACTTTTGAAATAAAAGGGGGACAAGAAGCGGGTAAAAAATTCATGGAAGCCTGCCAGTTAATCGCTCTGGTCATTCATGTCGCAGACGCCCGTTCCGGGGTACTCCATCCAGCCAGCACGACTCATCGCCAATTGTCAGCTGAACAGCAACGTTCGGCAGGGGTTGATCCCGGAATGATCCGTCTCTCGATAGGGATTGAACATATTGATGATCTCATTGCAGATGTTGATCAGGCATTAACTGCCAGTCAATCGTAATCATCACATAGATCCGCCCAACCGTATCATCGAGTAGGGAGCAACTTTTTTTGTTCCCTACTTTTTTATTGGTTAAATCCAGCCGCCAAAACCGTGTAAAGTTTTCCGACACACGATAAAATATCCTTAAAAGCAACGACTATTCAGTGAATTACAATAAAGGCATAATTATTGCTTGGATATTTAGAATATATGGGGGCTGCGTAGTAATCCATTCGATCCAGGAGTCCAAAAAATGTTGATCCCAGTTATCTACCCTGATGGTAAGCACGATCTGGTTAAAGAATTCATGTTATCCAGCCTTATTGACAATCAGGGCATTGTAAAGTTTAAAAGAAGCAACGGATGGGTCAATATTGATTCTGATAGAATTCGTAATTCAGAACTTTTTCCCATCTATATTGGGGAGGAAAGACGTCAGACAGTTCCAGAGAATACCGATCTGGTTGATATTTTTTAAATTCACAAAACTTTCCACACTCGCGCCATTTCATGCTATGTTCCCGCGCTATGCAGAATCGCAATCCATTCCATATTGTCTTGATCGAACCCGAAATTCCGCCAAATACTGGGAATATTGGTCGTCTTTGTGCAGGAACTGGAGCCCACCTCCATTTGGTCGGCAGACTTGGCTTTTCCCTGGATGACAAACATCTAAAGCGGGCAGGTCTCGACTATTGGCCGGAAGTTAAATTGCATCGATGGGAATCGTTGCAACAGTTACAACAAGAGTATCCACAAGGATGTTTTTGGTATACCTCGAAAAAAGCGACACAGAGCTATACTGCAGTCAGCTATAAACCTGGTGATTTTTTTGTTTTCGGCAAGGAAACTCTGGGGTTACCAGAAGATCTACTGGCAGCTGAGGAAAAACAAGCTATTCTGATTCCGATTTTCTCCGCAGCGGTACGCAGTTTAAATCTAGCAAATTCAGCCGCGATTATTCTCTATGAAGCAATCCGACAAACAGGGCAACTGGATAAATAAAAAACCGCCCTCCCCCAACCCCTCCCATAAAGGGAGGGGAGTCCGTAGATCGGTCTATGGAGGTGAAACAACCAGGATACGACTAAAGCATCCCAAGCAGTTTACCACTCCGCTCAAGAAATCCAGCCATCCGCTCTTTACTGATCGCCTGATGTGACAACATGGCCAGATCATAAATTTGATCAATCAGCATCGCTGCGGATTCGTTGCTACCTTCATCCTGCAATTTAAGAATTTTTTCAACTGCAGGACTCGACGTATTGACCATCAGGGTATGGTCGGAGAACATATCGGGCATCTCACCCTGCCCCATCATATGGGACATTTCTTTAAACCGGCGAGACTGTTCGTTAAGAAGAATGATCCCAGGAACACTATCATCCTTAAGCGTTTCAATCCGAATCGTTAAACCCTTGATATCAAGACCATCTTTAAAAATCTGTTCAATCTTTTCACCCTTGGTTTTATTGTCTGCGCCTTCGACAATTTCCTGACTGGGATCAGCTTCAAGCAGGTTTTCAGTAATATCAGAATCAACCCGCTCAAACTTCAGATCGGTATTCTTTGATTCCAGAAATTGAATAAAATGATTATCAATCATCGCATCCAGGATCAAAGCTTCCATATTCTGAGATTTAAACAATTTCAGATAGGTCGCTTGAGTTCCTTCATCATTGGCATAATAAACCTTGTTCTCATGCTTCTCTTTGGCACGCTCAAGATAATCCGGCAGCGTCGTAAACTTATCATCGCCAGTCGCATGATAAATAACTGAATCCTTCACCTTCTCATAAAACTTATCCTCACGCATCATCCCGTATTTGACAAAAGAATGAATATCTTCCCAGATCGGCTCAAATGCTTCACGATCTTTCTTAGCGAGGTCAACAATTTTGGCCGCAACCCGTCCACTGATGACTTCGCGAATTTTACGGACCTGAGGCTCGTTCTGTAAGTAACTACGGGAGACATTCAACGGCAGATCAGGAGCATCCAGGCAGCCTTGCAGTGGAGTGAGAAATTCAGGAATTAACTCTGGGGTATTATCAGAAACAAATACTTGATTACAATACAGATTGATATGACTTTTGGTCACATCAAATTCATTAGTCAGATGGGGAAAATAAACAATGCCTTTGAGATTGAAAGGATAATCGATATTCAAATGAATCCAAAACAACGGATCAGCCGACATGGGGTAAAGCTTGCGATAAAATTCTTTGTATTCATCATCACTGATTTCCGTTGGATTTTTTGTCCAAAGCGGATTTTTATCGTTGACCTCTTCTCCTTCAAGACTAATCGATACCGGCAAAAAGTTACAGAATTTCTTGATAACTTCGCGGGTATTGGCTGGATCCAGAAATTCTTTTTCATCTTCATTCAGGTGCAAGATAACTTCTGTCCCACGATCTTTTTTCTCAGTCGATTCAAGGCTGTAAGTGGTTGTGCCCTCGCACTGCCAGTGAACCGCTTCGGCATCCTTTTGATAGGATAAAGTACGGATTTCAACGTTTTCAGCAACCATAAATGCAGAATAGAAACCCATACCAAAATGACCGATAATCTGGTTTTTATCGTCCAGATTTTTAAACTTTTCAATAAAATCTTCTGCCGATGAAAATGCAATCTGATTTATATATTTACGCACCTCATCAGCCGTCATACCGATACCGTTATCAGTAACAGTCAGAGTTCCAGCATCTTTGTCTATATGGACATCAACCTTGTACTCGTCAGCAAGCTTCAATCCTTCAACCAGGTTGATATTTTGCAATTTATGGACAGCGTCAACTGCGTTTGAAATTAGTTCACGCAGAAAAATATCCTTATCGCTATACAACCACTTTTTAATGATCGGAAAGATATTTTCCGTGTGGATAGAAATACTGCCTTCTTCTTTTTTGACCTTATCTGACATTATCCAATTTCTCCTATAAAATGATGATTATCAATTTTGTGTGCGGAACGGAAAGATAAAAATATCATCATAATTTGTCAAGCATAACAGTAAGTGTGTAAGTTTTTCCGGTTAAAAAAGCCCACACCATCAAACCTGATGTGGGCTTCACCTAATATATTTGCATACAAAAGCTAAAACGTTGCCATCGACAGAATACCACGGCAGAAAAAAACAATCGCAAACAGCATCGGCACAATAACATTCGATAGAAAATGGAGCATCAACCCCCGGCTACGTCCCCAAATTTTCTTCATTGCCGTTAAACGAAAATATTCATTCTCATCAAGAAGGCGAAGCAAAGAAACACCAACAACATAAATAGCAAAAATGGCTTTAATCAAATCAACATCCACGAAAACCTCCAAACAAACGCTGTTTGATTCACTATAGCAAATCTTTATTATTTATCAACATTTTGATTTATAAGAATTATTCTGTACGTAACGTGCAATAAAAAAAGGGCCTTACACACGGTAAGACCCTCTATTATGACTGGGATAAAATATTGATTTATTTGATTAATTCTCAGTTAAAAAATGTTTTTCATAAAAGTCTTCAAGATTAGATAAATGGCGAGTTTCATCCGCAAGCAAACGCTTAAAGAGATCAGCCATTGGTGCTCCTTCACAGCCACTCATCAATCTTTTATAAAAATCAACAGCGCATTTTTCCAGATAGATAGCATGGGCTAAAGCTGTCCGAGCATCTGCACCTGGAGCTATTTCTTTTTGTTCGAAAACATAGTTCAAATTCATGGAAGGAATTTCTTGATGTAAATCAGTCACATTTTTATCATGGCCATCAAGCAATGCCATCTCCAGACGTTGCTTATGCTCCAATTCTTCAATGGCTGCTTCACGCAAGATCGCTTTAGCCTGACGGTCGGTCACAACATCGATAGCATGCAGATAATTTCGGAACCCTTCTTCTTCCATTTCGATGGCTTTTTCAAGGGCGGCTTCATAGGTATAACAAACACCTTCCTCTAGACTCATAACTATCTCCTGTTAGAAAAATGAGCAAATAACAATATCATGGTCAATTGTATTCAAACCTCAATATCAATAGAATTTATATATCCCTGGATATATAAAAACACATACGGTTGAGGCTCTTACAAAAGTCCCAAAAGACCATTGACCGTCATTCCCGCGAAGGCGGGAATC
>JAOZLQ010000006.1 GCA_029934755.1 Desulfuromusa sp.
CGTTCTGAGCCAGGATCAAACTCTCCAGTTATATTTCTGAAGTTTTGTATCCATTATTTGTTCAATTAACTTGAACCCTTACAAGCTCTTTTAACATCTGCTATTTAGTTTTCAAAGACCAGAATTCTCGCCTCGCCAAAACGAAGCGACAAGCAAGGAGTTTAACCAAACAACCCCAAACTGTCAATCTATTTTTTATCTTTTCTGTGCTTTTTTCTCACCACCTAAAAACATTTCTTTTCCCAATGTCCTCGGCAACGGTGCGAAGTTATATACAATCAGACACCCTAACGTCAACTGTTTTTTTATCTTTTTTTTTGGCTAGGCTAAACCCTTAATCTGACGTTGTTATTTTCCACATCAACTGGCAATAAAACAGACGAATAACATCAGCACAAACCCCTGAACACGCTTTCGACCACAGCGCACTGCAAAAGCACGAGATACACCGACCATAAATCACACTGCTTCGATAATACTGTAATTTTTCTTGCCCTTCTGTATCAGCATATATGAACCATTAATCAAGTCTGCCTCGGTTACTAGGTATTCCTGATCTGTCAGTTTGGTCTTGTTCAGGCTGAGACCGTTTCCCTTTATCGTCCGGCGCAACTCGCCTTTAGATAAGAAAGCCGCTGTTTCAGTAGCGAGCAATTCCACGACCGACACCCCAGCCTTAAACTTGCTACGTTCAACCTCATAGGTCGGTACGCCTTCAAACACCGACAAAAAGGTCTCCTTATCCAATCTTGCCAAACTTTCAGTCGTAGCTTTGCCAAAAAGGATCTGGGAAGCCTCCACAGCCTTGCTATATTCTTCTTCGTCATGAACCATGCAGGTAACCTCTTTAGCTAAGCGTTTCTGTAACGGTCTCTGGTGCGGCGCGGCTTCCTGCTCCTTGACCAGTGCTGCCACTTCGTTATTGCTTAAGAGGGTAAAAATTTTAATGTATTTCTCCGCGTCGACGTCAGAAACATTGAGCCAGAACTGGTAGAACTTGTATGGTGTGGTCAACTTCGGATCAAGCCAGACATTACCACTTTCTGTTTTGCCGAATTTCCCGCCATCCGCTTTGGTAATAAGTGGACAGGTCAGAGCAAAGGCTTCACCGCCTTCCTTGCGGCGGATAAGCTCTTTTCCTGTCGTGATATTTCCCCATTGGTCCGAACCACCCATCTGTAGCTTACAATTCTTCTCACGATATAGATGTAAAAAATCAACACCCTGAACCAACTGATAAGTAAACTCGGTAAAAGACAGCCCCGCTTTGGTTTCTTCACCTAGCCGTTTTTTGACACTGTCTTTAGCCATCATATAGTTGACCGTAATATGCTTACCTATATCGCGGATAAAATCGAGAAAGCTGAAGTCTTTCATCCAGTCGTAATTATTGACCAACTCAGCAGCACCGCCACCAGCCGATTCAAAATCGAGAAACCTTGCCAACTGTTTCTTCAAACATGCCTCGTTATGACGGAGGGTCTGCTCATCAAGTAGATTGCGCTCCGCCGACTTCCCTGATGGATCGCCGATCATCCCGGTCGCCCCGCCAATCAGCACTATCGGCTTATGTCCAGCAATTTGGAAATGCTTGAGCATCATCACGCTAACCAGATGCCCGATATGCAGTGAATCAGCAGTCGGATCAATCCCAACGTAGGCCGAAGTCATTTCTTTCTGAAGCTGCTCTTCTGTGCCGGGCGTGATATCATGGATCATGCCACGCCAGGTTAATTCTTCGACAAAATTCATTTTCAATACTTATCTATTCAGTGTGTTTGTGTTGTCTACTGTTCTCTGGTTTCACCCGCACCCAAAGAAACGCCTTAACTGCTCTACCCTATTACTCGCCCTATCTTACTGGCCCTGTTGGATACGCTCAATCGCCTCGCAGCAGCCCGTCTCCTCGTTAATAGTCAACAACACCCCGCAAAGCTGTGGATTTTTCTTGGCTACTTCAAGCCTGACCGGAAGCTGCGTAAGGAAACGATCCATAGCACTTTCTTTCTGATTCCCAATAATAGCATCCTGGCTTCCAGTCATACCAACATCTGTTAAATACCCCGTACCTTCAGGCAAAATGCGTTCATCTGCAGTCTGCACATGGGTGTGAGTTCCAACAACAGCGGAGACCCGTCCATCCAGATAAAACCCGAGCGCCTGTTTTTCACTGGTAGCTTCAGCATGAAAATCGACAAAGACAATAGGGGTTACCTGTTTCAATTCTGCTATCAAAGAGTCGGCTGCGCGAAAAGGACAATCTAGATTTTTCATAAAGACCCGCCCCTCAAGATTCAACACACCAACCTTGATTCCAGCAGCTGTTTCATAAATACCACTGCCATAACCAGGAAGTCCGGGTGGATAATTTGCTGGACGCAACAATCGGGATTCCTTTTCCAACACCGGCATGATCTCTTTCTTATCCCAAATATGGTTTCCTGATGTCACCACATCCACACCGGAATCAAATAGCTCATTTAACACTGAAGCAGTCAAACCATATCCAGCAGCGGCATTTTCGCCGTTAGCAATAACCAGGTCGACCAAGTGCCGATCAATCAGCCGATCCAGGTGATCAACCAATGTTCTTCGTCCAGCACGGCCAACAATATCACCAATAAATAATAACTTCACAGAACGCTCCAAATATAAAATCAGGATTCACACCACATTCTTTCTATCTAAATGAAAGCGGCACAAACCCTGACTTATCTTTTTTTCAAAACAAAACTACTTGGCGTATTCTACCGCACGAGTCTCACGGATGACATTAACCCGGATCTGACCAGGATAGGTCATCTCCTGCTCAATCTTACTGGCAATATCTTTTGCCAACACATGCGAATAATCATCCGTAACCTTGTCACTGGACACCATCACTCTGATTTCGCGACCTGCCTGAATGGCAAAGCAACCGGTAACACCATCAAAGGAGGTACCAATCTCTTCTAGCTCACGTAATCGCTTAACGTAAGTTTCTAGGGTTTCCCTACGTGCGCCCGGACGTGCGCCCGAAAGAGCATCTGAAGCCTGGGTTAAAATAGCCAGAACCGTTTCTGGTTTTTCATCCTCATGGTGAGCCGCAATAGCATGAACAATACCGGGCGATTCCCCATACTTACGGGCAAGGTCCCCACCGTTGACCGCATGTGAACCTTCCATTTCATGACTGACCGCCTTACCAATATCATGAAGCAATCCAGCCCGCTTAGCCTGCTTAACATTAATCCCTAGTTCAGCAGCCATCATACCACAGAGAAAAGCGACCTCAATCGAATGAACCAAAACATTCTGTCCGTAGGAGGTTCGGTATTTAAGCATACCAAGCAATTTAATAATTTCTGGATGGATACCGTGGACTCCAACATCAAAGGTTGCCTGCTCACCCGCCTGACGAATTTCCTCATCAACTTCTTCCTGGGCTTTTTCAACCAATTCTTCAATCCGCGCCGGATGAATTCGGCCGTCGGCAATTAATCGCTCTAGAGAAATTCGTGCTACCTCTCTGCGAATAGGGTTAAACCCTGAAATCACAACAGCCTCGGGGGTATCATCAATAATCAAATCAATCCCGGTTGCCGCTTCAATAGCACGGATATTTCGCCCCTCTCGACCAATGATTCGCCCTTTCATCTCATCCGAAGGAAGAGGAACAACACTAACCGTCTTCTCTGCAACAAAATCGCCGGCATAACGTTGAATTGCCAATGCCATAATTTTTTTGGCTTTTTTATCAGCAGTCTCGTGTGCCTCTTCCTCAATTTTCTTAATTCCTTTAGCAGCGTCATGACGTGCTTCGCTCAACATTGATTCCACTAACTGTTGCTTAGCTTGCTCCCCACTCATTCCAGAAATTTCTTCTAACTTATTGCGTTGCGCGGAATAAACTTGATCGACTTCACTGCTTTTCTTTTGTAACTGTTCACTTTGCTGGCGGTATTGAGTTTCTCGATGACTCAACTCTTCGCCCCTCTTTTCAATCTGATCATGCTTACGCTCGAAGTTCTCTTCTTTCTGCTGCAACCGATTTTCTTGCACCTGAATTTCTCTGCGTAAACCACGAGCTTCTTGCTCCCAGTCGGTCTTTGCCTGAAGCACCACATCTTTAGCCTGAAGAGTCGCCTCCTTGCGGAGCGCATCAGCCTCTTTTCCGGCATCACCGACCATTTTTTCAGCCTCATCCCGAGCATTATTTACCGCTGATTCAGATAGTTTCCGCCGCAAAATCATACCAAGGAAAACACCTACTGCTAAGGCACCAAATATAAATATAATTGTAAAAATATCAGTTTGCACGCTAACGTCCTCTCTTTACAGAGTTTATAATAATCCCACCAACTTCAAATGTGGCCGGGAATGAATTTTGTTTCTGTTACAATAAAATCCAAAGGTTGATCATGTTCCTCCGTTGACAGCAGTTCACAGAGTTGAATTTCGAAGCAGAGCCCAATAGAAACTGTCCCAGCGGATTTCTCGGCTAACTGTCGGTCATAAAACCCACGACCATAGCCCAACCGATGCCCCCTCAAATCGAACGCAACACCAGGGACAATAACCAGATCAAGGTCTGCTATTATTTTTTTTTCTCCCGTCACTGGCTCGGCAACGCCAAAAGCCCCCGGCAGAAGTTCGGTAACAGCACACACTTCATAAAACTCAAGCTCATTGCCAGCAACTCGCGGATAATAAACCTGTTTCTTCAACTCTTTGGCAACTGCAAAGATTTGTTCCGTTGCTACTTCGTTACTAATCGGACTATAAAGAGCTAACGTCCTTGCTCGGATAAAATATTCTGAGCTGATCAACTGCTGCTGAACCTGCTTGCTCAAACTGGTATATGTCGATAAATCGAGTTGTTTACGACGAGTCAAAAACTGTTTACGGATAAATACTTTTCCCATAGTGCAACATCCAGAAACAATCATGGGTATTCAGAACAAAAGAAGGAAGGGGGCACAAAGAGGGGCAAGACAGACGATAAGCGCAAATCCAAATCTTTGGTATAACTAAAATGTATCTATTTATACCTGAGAATCTACAGATATCTTTCCCACAAAAACAATCTTGGGCATCTGCACCGCCAAAACATAAATTCTCAGAAGGACTGCAACTCCCTGCCAGAAGCAGGATTTAAACACCCCATATATGGGTGTGTGTCTATACATTATTTGCGCCGCACCAATCGATCTTAAAGCCCTGAACACAGGAGCATTCTCAATATGGCATCTAATCCTGACAATACATTGAAATTATCAACTTTAGCAACCAGAATTATCAGTCACAGCACGTTCTAAAGATTCAACAAGCTTTTGTAGTCGTTCGCCCTGCTGCTCCAGACCCTGGCTCTGCTGATCAAGTAATTGCAAATATTGTCCGGCAAGGTTTAGTAAGGTTAAAACGGTTAAGTCTCTCGTATCAACAGATCGACCTGATGCTGTTTCAGCTAGTTTTTCTTCAATAAATCCAACAACCCGCTGGATTTGAGCCTCCGACTCGTGGCTTTTCAAATTATACTCTCGACCCAGAATATTGATTTGCACGTTAGGATTCAAGATTCCTCCAATTGAACGCCCTCAAGACGATTAAGTATCCGGTCGATCTCTTCAAGAAGATGGCGTCGTTCCTTGTGCCATATCATCTTCTCAGCCTGAAGAGATTCATTTTTAGATTTTAATTGATTATTTTGCTCAAGCAATGTCTCAATAGCACCCTCTAGCCGATCCAGGATTTCCATTTTCAAATACCCCTGCCCAATTTTTAATAATTATCGTTGTTTTCCTTATTTACTATCAAAGAGGACCGAAACAAACATTTCAGCATCAAATGGACGCAAATCATCAAGCTGTTCACCGATACCAACAAATCGTACCGGAACTTGTAACTCGGCAGCTATAGCAACGACTATCCCTCCCTTAGCAGTTCCATCCAATTTTGTCAGCGCAATTCCATCCAGTGGCACAGCCTCATTAAATAGTTTAGCCTGATTTAAGGCATTCTGCCCGGTTGTTGCATCAAGAACCAAAAGAACTTCGTGCGGAGCACCGGGAATTTCCCGATCAAGAACCCGACGAATTTTTTTCAATTCCTCCATTAAATTAACCTTAGTATGCAAGCGCCCTGCGGTATCAAGCAACAGGATATCGGCTTTTCGAGCAACAGCAGCCTTGGCTGCATCAAAAGCCACTGCACTAGGATCAGCCCCCTCAACATGACAAATAACCTCGACATCGGCCCGTTCACCCCAGATTTGCAACTGCTCTGCTGCAGCGGCACGAAAAGTATCGCCGGCACCAAGAATGACTTTTTTACCATCCCGGGAAAATTGATTGGCCAGTTTACCGATTGTTGTTGTTTTGCCGACGCCGTTGACACCAATCACCATAATGACAAATGGTGAGGCACTGGTCACATCCAACGGCTTACTTTCAAACGTGAGGATTTTCTCCAGTTCCTCCATCAATAACTGGCGTACCTGTTTAGGTGAAACCAGTTCACCTTTTACCCGGCTCGATTCAAGAGTTTTTATCAGCTGCTGAGTCGTCGGCATCCCCAAATCAGCGGTAATTAGAATTTCTTCCAGTTCCTCAATTAATTCTTCATCAATAGCTGCACGACTACGCAATAAACTATCCACCCGGCCCACCAACGAAGATTGGGTCTTGGACAAGCCGACTTTAAGTCGCTCAAACATGCTCAGAACTGGTTCTGGTTCTTCCTGAGCTTCTGCTACGGACTCTTTTTCGACCACAGATTCAGGCTCAGATATCTCAGCTGCAGACAGGATATCTTCTTCAGCAGCTTGCTCAATTTCTTGTTGTGGCTTCTTGGGTTTTCTAAATATTTTTAGAAGAATCAGAGTGAACAATAGAACAACAACAGTAGCACTGAGATATAAAACACCAAAGGCCGCCAAAGACTGATAGTCTTCAGGAACACCCGCCGCAGCCAACAACGGTGATAAACTTGCGACATAAGCATTGAGCCATTCCAACATACCGGCCCAATTCAGAGATTTAAACCATTCCATAAACTTCAGATCCTTCACAGTTCACAACAACCCACAAATTTTTCTTCCAACAATCAATCAAACTCAAATTCATCCCGTAATTCATCAACACAACGACGCATTTTATATGCCGCACGGGCAACAATGGCTTCCACCCCCAATTGTAGTATCAGCAGGTACTCTTCAGTTAAGGGCAAAATCAGGGTTTTATTTTCTCCGGTACGGATCACAACCTCGCTAAGATCACCATTATCAATCCTGGATAATGCCTCCCGAAGTAGTCCAAGGATAATTCCACTATGGGCACCAAGAACCTTAATATCGTACTCGTTGATTCGCGTCACATGATCAACAGCCTCCCCTTCCCAATCAACAATGATGGCCCCTAAAGCACCGGGGATATCTTCCAATAACCGATTCAATAATGATTTAAATGGCATAATGGTCCTCATTGAGACGAAAACATCTATTAATGATAGATCAACCTACACCGAAAGAGCCGCCTTATCCTCTTTCATCGGTTGGAAATCGTTGATACGAACAGAAACTAATTTTGAGATTCCCGGTTCCTGCATTGTGACTCCATACATGGTGTCCACTATACCCATAGTTCGCTTACTGTGGGTGATAATAATAAATTGGGACTGCCCTGTCATTTCTTGAACCATGTCTGCAAAACGGTCAATGTTAGCATCATCCAGAGGAGCATCAACTTCATCAAGAACACAGAATGGTGTCGGCTTAATTAAAAACAGCGAAAAAATCAACGCCACAGCGGTCAAAGCTTTTTCACCCCCAGAGAGAAGATTAACATTTTGCAAGCGCTTCCCGGGTGGTTGGGCAACAATATCAACGCCGGTTTCTAGTAGGTCACTTTCATCAGTTAAACGCAATTCAGCCTGACCACCGCTAAACATCCGCGGAAAAACCTGCTTGAATTTTTCGTTTACCAACGCAAATGTTTCTTTAAAACGTCGCCTGGTTGTCCGGTTGATCTGGGTGATTGCTTTTTGTAAATCATCCAATGATTGGTTCAGGTCATCTCGCTGTTGAGAAAGAAAATCATAGCGTTCTTCCTGTTCACGATATTCTTCAATCGCCATCAAATTAACCTCACCAAGCGATTCAATCCGTTGCTGCAGTCGCTTCAGCTGTTGCTGCTGCCGCTCCACTTCATCATCCGGCGCCTCAGGAACCTGATGCTCTACCAAATCAACCCGATAACGCTCCAGAATACTCTGTCGGACATGTTCGACATCTACTTGCAGCTCGTGCTGCCGAAGTTGTAACTGAGAAACGGTCTTACGCAAATCCTCAGCCTCTGAGCGCACCCTTCGCAGCTGATCACGAGATTCATCCAACTGTAAGCGCTGCTGTTCATAGCGATCACGAATAGTTTCGTTGCCCTGTTGCTGTTCAGCGCGCCGGTTCAAAAGTAGGTCAAGTTCAACCCGTAAATGTTGATCTTTTTCATCTAACTGGCGTCGGGAATCAAGTCCGTTTTTCTCCCGCTGTTTAAGCTGAATATTACGCTGCTCTATTTCCTGTTGCTGATTTTTAATCCGTGACAGGGTCTCATGCCGAGCATGCTGTTGCTGTTGTAAGGAAGCCAGGTCAACACGCTGTGCGGTCAATTCTTCACGAAAGCTATCAAGTTTAGTGCGCAATTCAACTAATTCACTTTGCTGCTGTTTTGACAGGGCTTCCAGCTGTTGCTGACGTTCACCTGTTTCTCTGCTTCCTTCTGACAACTGTTCTTTTTCCAACAACAAGGCTTCTCGACCCTCATCAATCTGTTCCAAATCAAAAATCAGTAGGGCCAAGCGTTTATTCAAATAATCATCTTCGGTCTGCAACCCCTGTCGGTCTTTGGCTAGTTCCAGAGCCTGTAATTCCAAACGATGCCTCTCAGAAGTTGCTGCAAGCTGAGATTCTTCCAGTTGCAGTAGATTTTCCTGCCTTCGTTCCAGTTCTCCTTGTCCCAGCAAAATTACTTTATCTAGACGGATAATTTCACCGGCGATCTCATCCAGTTGACGTTGCCGACGCAGCAATCCAGTCTCGCTAGAGCTTGTCGCGCCACCAGTCAGTACGCCCTGCCAATCGAGGCACAACCCTTGCCGATCGACAAGCAGTACCCCGACGGGGAGAATATCAGCAAAACGATCCGCGACCGCATCAACCAGAAACACTCCGGCAAGAAGCTGGTTGACCAGCTGTTCAGACCCCTTCTCTGGTTTGACCAAATCAGCCAACGGAATCCCGGTGGAAAACTTGACCTCTTGAGGATGACTTAATGGCAGGAGCAGTGCCGCCCGAGCCTGCTGTTCGGTCAATAATAAAAGTGCGGCAGAAACATCTGAAATATTTTCTACAGGAATCGTTTGAAGCCGTGCCCCCAGCACCATCTCGACAGCAATTTCATATTCAGCAGAGACTTTCAATAAGTCAGCGAAGATCCGCTGTTGGGCGAATTTTTCTTTTAGCAGAATCCGGGTACCCTCTCCATAACCCTCGAAACTCTGTTGAAGAGCCTCCAATGATTCCTGAACAGATTGATTTTTTCCCAATTCTTGTCGCAGTTCGTTTTGAGCCGCTTCTTTTTTACTGAATGATTCTTTTGCCTGCGCATGCTGGTCATGCAAATCTTCAATCCGCATATTAATATTATTTTGCTGATCGCGAACCTGCTCCAAGCGTTCAATAAGTTGTTCCCTGCTATGGTGCAATTGTGTTTGCTGTTCTTGGATTTTACCTGAATCATTATGCGCCTGCTGGCGGCGTTCGGCCTCTGTCTTAAGCCGCCGGTCAATTTCATCCCGGCGATTTGCCAGTCGACTGGTCTGCGCAAACAGATTCATCAATTCACTGCGACATGCTTCAAATTGAGTGCTGAGTTGTTGTTCTTGAGACAAGCTGTCCTGAAGACCAACTTCACGGCTCTCAACTTCACGCTGCAAAACCCCCAATTTTAGCGCTGAGGTTTTATCCTCCTGCTGTAAATGGTGTGATTCATTCTCCAATTCACCCAGCCGCCCAACATGGCCGTTTATCTCTTCTCGTACCTCTTTTTCCTGAGCGGCAAGATGCTCCTGCTGCCGAACCACCAACATCCGTTCATTCTCAACCCTTTGCACCTCAGAACCTAAATGGTAGACTTTTTCTTGGGCCTGTTGATGTTCGGCCTCAACCACAGACAGAAGTAACTGCTGTTCCTCAATCTGCAGGTCACCATCTTCCAATCGGGCATCAAGCCGAGAAAGAATGGTCGCTTGCTCCTGTTCCTGCTGGGAAATTAGGTCAATTTCAACTTTAAGCTTCTGAAAACGATTTCCCGCCAGATTGAGTTCGATCTGCTTAACTTCACCACGATATTGACGGAACTTTTCAGCTTTTTGAGCCTGCCGCTTAAGAACGCCAATCTGGCGTCTCACTTCGGTAATAATATCTCCAAGGCGCACCAAATTCTGTTTGGTGGCATCCATTTTTCGTAAAGCAGTTTTCTTGCGTGACTTAAATTTTGTCACCCCAGCCGCCTCTTCAATCAGGGCACGCCGTTCTTCCGGTTTGGCACTGACCAACATCCCGACCTTGCCCTGTTCAATAATTGAATAGGCCCTGGCACCAACCCCGGTATCCATGAACAACTCGGTAATATCAAGCAAACGACAGGGGGTTTTGTTAATCAGATACTCACTCTCACCACTTCGGTAGAGTCGCCGTGTGACCATGATCTCAGCAAAATCCTTATAGATCGCAGGACAAAGTCCGGCCCGATTATCAAAAGTAATCGACACCTGTGCCATACCGTGGGGCTTGCGAGTCTCGCTGCCGCCAAAGATGACATCTTCCATCATTCGTCCCCGCAGGTGCCGGGGGTTTTGCTCCCCCATCGCCCAACGAATGGCATCCACAACGTTACTTTTCCCGCAGCCATTGGGGCCGACAACGCCAGTAATCCCCTGCTCAAAATTGAGAGAAACTTTGTCAACAAAGGATTTAAAACCGAGAATGTCGAGACGTTTGATCTTCATACAGGCTAAAGAGATTTCCTTAAGATGTTGATCCGTTTTATTAACAAACAGATGATTCTGCCAACCAGACGTGGCCGGATTTTCAAGGGGCGTTATGTTATCAGGGGGGCGAAACCATGTAAAGAATAGAAGTTTCAGAATACAAATCAAACGTATTGCGCTTGCTGGTCTGGATCAGAACCGCTATGATAAGCAAGCTTTATCGACAGTAAACCTTTCTACAGGAACAACCGCAATGAATAAACCATCAGCACGGTTTTTGATCAGAAGTATCTGCTACCTGCTGATTTTATTTACCACAATTTCCGCCATCCTAATTATTTTTCTTAGTCAACTTGATTTAAATGACTATCGTCTCTCCTTGGAAAGACAACTGAGTTCGGCCCTAAAACAACCAGTTAAAATTGGGCACGGATCCCTAGCCTTCAATCATGGGTTAGCTCTTGCACTGAAAGATCTACAGATCGGACCAGATCATGCAACTCTGGCCAAGATTCCAGAAATCACCGCAACATTAAAAATTAAGCCCCTGTTACAGGGGCAATTCATCCTAGATCAAGTCCAGGTTAATAACCCAAGCATTCAACTCTGGCTACCATTTCCAGAACGCCCTATCAAAGGAACGTCCCATAAGCTATTCAACACTCTGGGAATCAGCATCCTGAGTGTCCATAATGCCAATATAAAGATTCACCAGAAACATGGGAACGATACCGTTCAAAGACTAACTATATCTAACCTCCACGCCATCCTTCGTGGTTGGAAACCAGGTGATACCGGCCAACTGGTTATCAGTGGCAAACTCCAAGAGCATGGAGCTGATTTTCTGTTTGAAACCCGTCTTCCATCAAGTCGCGACCCCGCAATTTGGAGGAATGAGGAACACAAGACACAGCTCAAAATCACAAATTTTTCAACTGATAAATTGCCAAAAATTTATGATCAGAGCTACCCTGAATCTCTTAATTTAGAACTGGCTCTCCAAGGAATTCCAACAACAGGAACAACCCTCAATGCCACCCTCTCAGATCCAAACAGCCATGAACTGTTCTTTTCCCTGGAAGGAAATTGGACATCGTTAAGCCAACAAGATTCCATCACCGAACTTAAAGGAGAGCTACTAAAAATCCCACTCCAAGGGGAGTTTCACTTTATCCGGCAAGCTCAAAAACATTTTCTTGGTGGTCGGTTCGGAGTGGATAAGCTCGCGCTAAACTCGGAACTGCTCAAAGCATGGCGCATCCCATATGCAGACAAACTGATTCACGGACAGCTGGATCAATTAGCAATAACCCTGGAGAAAAGTTGGGATCCCGCTCATCAATTCTCAGGGCTACCACACATCGATGCAGAATTTACCGTCAGCAAACTTGATTGGGATCTTCCCAAACTGCAACAGTTACAGGATCTATCTATTAAACTATCGCTAGAGAATGAAATTCTCAGCATCAACAATGGGAATCTGGTCGCTGCTGACCAGTCAATCGACTTTTCTGGAGATATTCACAGCCTATTTCTGCAACCGCAAATTGATTTGAAGTTTAATTTCAACCCTGACGTCGATGCTCTTGTATCACAGCTCAATCTTCCTGATGATTGGAACATATCCGGAAGTATTCCCGGGGTCTTAAACCTAAGTGGCCCCCTTTTAAAACCTGATTTTCTATTACAGACCGATTTAACTGCAACAAATTTGCAACTTGGGATTCTATTCCATAAGCAACAGACTGACCAAGGAAAACTCCGTCTCCAGGGTCATATGGATGGTCATCGTTTACAATTTGATCAGATTTTTCTCAAGCTGAATGACGCCAAGATTACCGGAGCAGGCTATTTCCAACAGTTCGCAGGTAAACAAGAATTTAGCTTTACAGCGGAACCCATCATATTGAGCGAATTCAACCCTTTTTCCCCCCTACTAAGAGAGATTCAAATTGAGGGTACAGTTGAACCCACACTTACGCAATATGAAGGGTTTCTGGGGATTCTGAAACTCAAGGACGTCGGTGCGCACTTGACTTCTGTTATTGGTGACCTGAATAACACCACTGGCGAAATCGACCTTGACCAAAATGGCTTCACTTTTCAAAAGCTTAAAGCCTCCCTGGGAAAATCAAACTTTATTGTCGATGGGGTGCTTAGCGACTGGCAAAATCCACAGCTCAATCTGGATCTCAATAGCAAAAAAGTCCGCGCTCAAGATCTCATATTTTCAAATCAACAATTAACCCTTTATGACTTGGATGGCCATCTGCAAATCAACGCTGATGGGATCAGTTTTTCACCGGTCAAAGTTCGCTTGGAGGAAAATACTCTGGCAACAGTGAATGGTGAAGTCAATAATTTTAGTAACCCACAGGTCTCTCTTGAAATTCAATCAAATCAGGTTGATGTTCTGGATATCATTAACTTATTTGTCGGCCCAAAAATGACAGGTCCAAGGGAACAGGGACAAGGAGGACCGCCGCTGTTGATCAAGGTCGCTGCCAAACAGGGAACTTTGGGTGGGCTTATTTTTCAAAATGCTGAAGCCCTGATAAGAGGGGACAACAATCGCCTCACCATCTTCCCTCTCACGTTTAATAACGGAAAAGGGTGGTGCCAGGCCCGGGTGGAATTCGAGCACTCGCAAGAAATCGCACCACTGAAAGTGTCCGGACATGTGGTAGGAATCAATGCGTCAGTTCTGCACCAGGATATGTTTGACAAACCTGGGCTGATCAATGGTCAGTTAAGGGGGGATTTTCATATCGAAGGCGATCCGGGAAATGATCGTTTCTGGCAAGAGGCGATGGGTGGGATACACATACAGGTTACCAACGGAACCCTGAGAAAGTTTCACGGGCTGGCAAGAGTCTTTTCCCTGCTGAATGTCTCGCAAATTTTTGCCGGAAAGCTACCAGATATGGATAAAGAAGGGATGCCTTTTTCGTTACTGGAAGGAAGTTTTCAGATTGGCGCTGGTCAAATCAAGACAGAAGACTTAAAGATTACCAGCGAAGCAATGAACCTCTCTATGGTCGGGACGCAAGGGTTAATTGACGACAATCTGGACTTTGCTCTTGGAGTGATGCCGTTGCGAACGGTTGATAAGATCATCACCTCAATTCCAATTGCCGGATGGGTGCTTGCGGGAGAAGATAAAGCGCTGATAACAGCTCATTTTAAAATTGAAGGGTCCAGCGAAAACCCCAGAGTAACTGCGGTGCCGATTGATTCTGTTTCCAAAACCGTTTTTGGCATTTTCAAACGGACCCTCGGTCTTCCGGTAAAAATGGTCAAGGATGTCGGATCGTTATTTAAAAAGGAGCCCGTAAAAAAAATTGAGACTGAATAATTATTCAGTGAACTTGTCACCCACATAGACCGTAGCAATGCCAAAAGTTTGATCAACATATTGTAACCGTTGGAAACCAGCCTCACCCATCATGCGTGAAAATTCTTCCTGACTGGGAAATTCAATCACTGAATCGGGAAGATACTGATAGGCACTACGCTTTTTTGAGATCAACCCACCGATGGTCGGCAGCATTTTCTGGAAATAAAAGTAATAGACCTTACGAAACAGTTGACTTTTAGGCTGGGAGAACTCCAGAATCACCGCCCGGCCACCAGGTTTGAGAACCCGGTACATTTCATTCAAACCAGCTTGGCGATCAACAACATTGCGGATACCGAAAGCAATCGTAATCCCGTCAAAACAATTATCAGGATGAGGAATTTCCTCACACGGGGCATTAACCAGCATAATCCGCTGACCATAAGAAGAATTTTCGAGTTTGGATTGCCCTTGCACCAACATCCCCTGAGTAAAATCCTCGCCAACGATTGTTACCGAAGTATCGGTCTGCTTAGCAACTTCAAGGGCCACATCACAGGTTCCGGTGGCAATATCGAGAACTCGCCCATTTTTTGGGATGCTCAACTGACTCACAGCAAAACGCCGCCAGCGTCGATCAATACCAAATGAGAGTAAGCGATTGAGAAGATCATAACGATAGGCGATATCGTCAAACATCTGCCGAACACCGCGCCCTTTGTCAGACAACTGAAACATGTGTAAACTCCTGATTAATCTGTTGCCAATCAATTGGCAAGGTGCATGTTTCTAGCACAGAGTCAGACCATCGCCAACAAAAATTCTTAATCCTTTTTCAAGAACAAAATAATGGAGCTCCATATTATGTCAGACAATGCCAATTCGTCACCACCCATTCAAGTCTGTGCTGCAGTCATCCTGCACCAAAACAAAGTGCTCCTAACCCTACGGCCCAACAATAAACAACTAGGAGGGTATTGGGAATTCCCCGGAGGGAAAATTGAAGAGGGTGAATCCCCACAATTTGCATTGAAACGGGAGTTACAGGAAGAACTGGATATTAAAATTGTAGTTGGGCCACTGCTGGAAACTGTTGACTATAGTTACGAGTGGGGTAAGGTGTTAATTCTTGCTTACCTGTGCACTTGGGAGGGTGGTGAGATTAGACACCTTGAAGTTGCCGATCATCGTTGGGTTGCACCGGAAAATCTTCTCGACTATGATATTTTGGCAGCCGATCAGCCGATTATTAAAAAGTTGCAGAAGGGGTAGCCCGCAAAATTTTAACGGAGAGACGCAGAGAGGGGAGAGAAGGCAGAATCTAAGACCTCCCCGTGTGACGTAGCCGGAGTGGCGTGGAATTTTGCAGGGTTTCGAAGAAAAATGTTTGAGCGTAGCGAGTTTTTTTCTTCGCTGCAAAACGGAACAGAATGGAGGAAACCCGCCGTCGCCGAAGGCTATGGCGGGCAAGGAGTTCGGGCGTATTTCTTTGCTTCGTTTCTTTGGACGCACAAAGAAATGAAGGCGCCGGGCGGGGGCGCAACCCCGCGACGTTATGGTTTTTTAACTCGAATACGACTTGAAACTCACATATAGGGAGAAATCATCATGACTATTCACCTGACAATTTTATGCGAAAACAGTGTCGACCGGGTCAGTCCTTACGGGTTGTTGGGAGAACATGGTTTTTCCTGCCACCTGCAAACCCCTGCCGGTGATTATTTGTTTGATACCGGTGGCGGCATGACAATCATGAATAATGCCAAACTGATGGGGATTGATTTCAAAAAATTAAAGGGAATCATGTTCAGCCATGGCCACTTTGACCATACGGGTGGACTGAAACAGGTCTTGGAACAAACTGGTCATATCCCAATCTACGCCCATCCCGATTTATTCTCGCCTCACTTCAGCAAAAACAGTGGAAAATTGCACAATATTGGGGTTCCTTGGCCACAAAAAGAACTAGAAGAGTTAGGCGCTGAGTTCACCTTCTTTCCAAACCCTTATGAGGTAGCACCGGGGTTACTTCTATCAGGAGATGTCCCACGTGTTTCCAAAGAGGAAACCGGTGACCCTAACCTGTTATCCCTGTCGGAATCAGGTGAATACGTCACCGATCCACTTCATGATGATCTCTCACTGTTCATCAATACCGATAAAGGATTGGTGATCCTGCTCGGTTGTGCCCATGCCGGATTGCTAAACATCATCGATCATGCGATCAAAGTCACCGGCCAGAAAAAAATCTATATGGTTTTAGGAGGGACACATCTGAAATTTTGCAGCGAAGAACAGATGACAGCCACCTTGAATCGCCTGGAAGAACTGGATATTGACAAAATTGGCGCATCACACTGTACCGGTCTCAGGGGAGCACGGATGCTGGCCGAACGTTTTGGTGAGCGCTTTTTCTCTGCATCGGTTGGGATCGAGATTGACATCTGATGGCGTCGCAAAAAGACCGATCTACGCTATTACAGCGTTTTTTCAGAGATTTTCCACCTGCCGTAACGCAATCTCTGCCCGTCTGGTAATCGTCTCAACCAACTGGAGGTATACCTCATTTTCGCCGTAGTTTTTCGTCATCACAATAGCGACTTCTTCGGCTTTCCGGGAAATTTCCGATGCCATTCTATTCAAAGTCGCCATAACTGGTTTTAGCGAAGCGACCCCTGCCTGCTCAGTAAAACACGTCCATACTTTGGTATCGATATCACGGGAATCATAAACACCCCCGATCGCCATCGCCAGTCTGGATGACAGGGAGGGGTAAATACCGGTACAGACCAGATCGTAAAACGGAGCCAGAGAAGGATTAGAACCATGGTCATAAAGTAGCGAAATATTTTTTGCGTGACTGTCGGCATTGCAGATCAGGTAGTTGAAAATCACCAAATCTATCAATTTAATTCGATCAACGAGGGGAGTTCGACAGGAATCTATAACCTGAAAACATGCCCGGCAACCAGGACCGCCCCCTTCCTCATACTTAAACCGGTAAGAATGTCCGGTCGCCTGACAAAAATCCTCCTGATGGATACGTGACAGATGACCTTCCCTGTCGACATTTCGATCATAACGCTCAATGAGGTAAAAAAAATCGTCCTCTCCAACCCGAAGGAGAGATACATCAGGAACCTGGAGTCCCATTTCCCTCGCAAGAGTCATACAAAATGCCTCGTTTTCAACAAGGTTAGGAAATCGATAATTTGGTGGTTTGAGAATATGGGTGCTGGGAGATCCATCCAAAGGGAGGTATATTGCTCCATCCCGAATCGCAATCGGCAATTTATCCTGGACTCCGGCTAGCGATAGTCGAGTATTTTCCTCATCATCCAGGAACGTTGGATCCATAATGTATGCTTCATCCAGCAATTTACACATATCATCATTGTTGAGTTGCCGATAGCGCACAGAACCTGGTTCAAACGTAAACTCAGCCGATCCTGGATAGAACGCCAAGGCTCCGGCACAATCGCCACCCAGTACAGCGAGAAGCCCAAAATCATCGTCCGCCGAAACCCGGTTTTTACTGGCAAAATAATCACGTATCTGCCCCTCAGGCAAAAGATTCGAAAAAAAAGCTTTCGAAATCTCAGGAGTAAAAGATTCCTCCTGTAGTGGCAGAGATAGAGACAAAGGGATCGATGCCAAGCTGGTTATCCAACTGGATTCATAGGTAAAAAAATAATCACCGCTTTCCCTCGCCGTTAGTATTCCGACTTTTGTTGACTCAATATAAACATGGAGAAAGTTGTCCATCATATACAAAATCCTTACTCTCTACTGTCGGCGACCAAATCAATACCAAGTGTGCGAAGCAACAAGAGAACTTTACCAATTTCGGCGGTTTCTTTGCCACGTTCCACCTCCGAAATAAACCTGACACTGACACCACAATAAGCAGCAACCTGTCCCTGGGTCAGATGCTGCTCTTTGCGTTTTTTACGTAGCAACGTTCCCAATACCTTGGGACTGGATACCGCAACCGCACCGATTCCAACCATGACAACTCCGACTATTCAAGGTTTCCCGAAAAAACAGGAAAGTATTTTTCCCGTAAGGGTCAATATTAAGAAAAATCGTAATTATTTACAACATATTTTACCGTAAGGGAAAATATATTGTAATTTTGCTATTCTTGGATATTTTTCTACCGTACGGTAATTTATGAAGTTGAACATTGAAAGATTGCCCTACCTCCCAAAAATCAATCACAACAACGTATCAAGTTGCTACCCTCAAGCCTTTGAATAGTAGAACCCTAACCCAGCCAGCCAGCCAGCCAGCCAACCAGTAATCCTCAGATATACATGTTATTACAACTAGTTATGATCTACCAATTAAGATTAGTATAAATATATAATTTTTATATAATTTATTGACTTTAATTATTTAAAATTATAAAATTCACATCTCTAATTGCGCCTTATTCAATTTCATTACTTATAAATAGTCCCACAGGGAATTAGATTTTAAATAAATGACAGATAAAATCCTCCAAAATTGGCTTTTGCAACAGTGTCAAATCCTTCCCGGATCACGCCGTGCCGTGCTGTTGACCGGTCCTCCTGATGAGGGTCCGTATAATCGTGCTATTTCCTGGCCCGACGAACAGGCCAATATCCCCTCTCTCAAGCGGATGACTGAAGCGGTATTACGCAGTAAGCAATCGGTCATAAAAACCAGAAATAACGCAACAGAAACCACCGGGGAACCATTGGATGCCATGGCTTGTCCATTTTTTCTGCAAGGGCAATTGACCGGGATTGTCGCCATTGAGATGACCACCCGTTCCAAACCGATGCAACAGGCCGCCATCCAGCAGGTTCAACTTGGCCTCAAATGGCTTGAGACAATGATTCAGATGAATGCATCATCAAGCAAGGAACAATTGGTGACCTTGATCGATTTATTGGCCGCCGGGCTGGAACACGAAAACTTCCAGGTTGCTTTGAGCCATGTTGCGACTGAACTGGCGGAACGCTTCTCCTGCCAGCGAGTGAGTATCGGCTTCCTGCGTCACAACCGGCTGCGGGTTGAGGCTCTGTCTCACAGTCAACAGATCGACCGGCAGTCCAACCTGATGCGGGCCATCCGTGATGCGATGACCGAAGCAGCCGATCAGGGAGCCAGTATCGTTTATCCGGCCGAAACTGAGGATACCCTCCAGATCACCACCTTCCATGAACAACTGGCGAAACAACAGGAAGGGACAACAATTTGCACTGTTCCGTTGATCAAAGATGCAACGGTAGTTGGAGCACTGTTATTGGAACGGCAGCTGGAAAAACCTTTTACCAGGGAAACCATCGAACAATGTGAACAGATCGGACTCCTGCTTGGGCCGGTACTCGAAACCAGAAGGCGGGATGAACGTTTTATCGGCTTCAAGGTTGTCGATTCCTTCCGTGCGGGTCTCGGCAAGCTTTTAGGCCCCAGACATCTCACTCTGAAAGCAATGACCGCGCTCTCTGTTATTTTACTGCTCTGGTTGTCTTTGAGCACCGGTCAGTTCCGTATCTCAACCGATTCTGTCCTAGAAGCAAGTATCTGTCGTGTCATTGTCGCCCCGCAGGAAGGCTATATCGCAACTGCCCTTGCGCGTGCCGGTGACCTGGTCAATGAGGGCGACCTGCTGGCGACACTTGACGATAAACAGCTACGGCAGGAACAGCGTAAATGGCAGGGCCAACGAGAGCAGTTAGTCAAAGAATACCGCAAAGCACTCGCCAGTTTTGATCGTGCCGAAGTTGCCATTCTGAATGCAAAACGGTTACAGGCCGAAGCACAGTTGCAACTGGTTGAACAGCAACTGGAACGCACCAGCCTTATTGCTCCATTTTCCGGGTTAGTGGTTAAAGGGGATCTCAGCCAGTCGCTCGGATCCCCGGTCGAGCGAGGAGAAGTTCTGTATGAAGTAGCTCCAACCGATGCATACAAGGTTGTTTTAAAGGTCGATGATCGTGATATCGGCCTGGTTTCCATCGGTCAACAGGGAAAACTCCGGCTTTCAGGAATCCCCGACCAGTTGATCGAAGTGCAGATTAATCGAGTAACGCCAGTGTCTTCAGTCGAGGAAGGACGTAACTATTTCCGCGTTGAAGCGGTGATGGCAGATCATTCTGATCTGCTTCGTCCCGGCATGGAGGGAGTAACCCGCATCGAAATCGGCGAGGCAAAAAAAATCTGGATCTGGACTCGCCGGATGACTGAGTGGCTACGTTTATTTACCTGGAGCTGGTTACCTTAACCTGAAACTTGAAATGCTCAATTCAGGCATAAATGATATTTGGTTCTCCACTTGACTCAACTTACATAGGTTCCCTCCCCCCAGCGTGGGGGAGGGTTAGGGTGGGGGGGATTTTGCAAAGAGACACCCCCATCCCAACCTTCCCCCATCAAGAGGGAAGGGGAAATTCCGTCACTCCAGAATATTTAGTGGAGTAACGCAGATAACCAGAAATAGATATTATGAGTGAATCTCTTTTCAGCACATATTGGTATCGCGTGGCTCATCTTCGGCCATCATTACGTGATTCTGCACAGGTTTCTCGACACATTTACCGGGGACAAACCTGGTATGTGTTCAGAAACGCTTTAAATGGTCGCAATCATCGTTTCAATGCCTCTGCCTACGCCCTGATCGGACAGATGGACGGGCAACGCACCGTGCAACAACTCTGGGAAGCTGCTGAAAAAACCTCTACCGATCAGGTTCCGACTCAGGATGAAGTGATCCGTCTGCTCGGACAACTCCATGAAGCCGATCTGATTCAGAGCGACATTCTGCCCAGCACCATTGAATTGTTCAAGCAGGTTCAGGGACAGCAGAATCGTACCTGGAAGAAAAAAATTGCCAATCCGTTCTCACTGAAGTTTCCACTCTGGGATCCTGATCGTTTTCTGGAACGTTGGGAGTTCTTGATTTCCCCTCTGCTGACGCGTAATGCTTTCATCCTCTGGTTGATGATTGTTCTATCTGCTCTTGCAATGACTGTCGTCCACTGGACTGAACTCACAAGCCGACTCTCCGATCAACTGTTCTCACCGAGTAACCTCCTCTTGCTCTGGCTGGTTTATCCCGTGGTGAAAGTTTTCCATGAGTTCGGGCATGCCTTTGCGGTTAAAAAATGGGGAGGCGAAGTCCATGAAATGGGAATTATCCTGCTAGCCCTCACTCCCCTGCCCTATGTTGAAGCCTCTTCTTCTGCGGCTTTTTCGGACAAGCAACAACGAATCGTAGTGGCCGCTATGGGGATGGTGGTCGAGTTGTTGCTGGCATCCCTGGCACTATTCGTCTGGTTGAATGTCGAACCCGGCCTGATCAGTGCACTGGCCTACAACGTGATGTTGATCGGTGGCGTTTCAACAGTCTTGTTCAACGGCAATCCGCTGTTGCGCTACGACGGCTACTACATGCTGGCCGATCTGGTCGAGATCCCCAACTTGGGACAACGTTCAACTCGCTATCTTGGCTATCTGCTGCAGAAATATGTTCTTGGTTTCGCCGATGTTCGTTCCCCCATTACCGCCTCCGGGGAAAAAGGTTGGTTTGCCATCTATGGGCCGATTTCGTTCGTCTATCGGATCCTGATCATGATCGGTCTCATCCTGCTGGTCAGCAGTCATTTTTTCACCATCGGCGTATTGATCGCCATCTGGGGTGCCATCAGTCTGCTGCTGTTACCTGCAATTCGAACTCTCAGCAACTTCTTTAACAGTCCCGGAGCACGTCAAAAGCGCCCCAGGATTGTCGCTGTTAGTAGTGTTCTGGCGCTGGTGATGATGTTGTTGCTGTTCATTTTCCCGATGCCCCTCTGGACCACGACTCAAGGAGTGGTCTGGTTACCGGAACAATCGGTCATCCGCGCCGGAACCGATTTTGAAGTGGTCGAAATTCTCGCTGCGGTTGAAAAATCTGTCGATCAGGGAGCACCATTGATCCGGGGGGGAAATCCCTTTCTGCAAGCAGAAATTAAGGTTCTCAACGCCCAACTGCAGGAACTTTACGCGACTTATCATGCTCAACCGCTCCATGAACGGGTCAAACGAAAAATGATTATGGGAGAGATCGAACTGCTTAAGGGGGATTTAAAACAAAGTCAGGATGACCTGGAAAAATTGCTGGTTCGCAGCCCAAGTAGTGGAAAGTTTATTCTGGTCGATGCCCAGAATCTCCCCGGCCGCTTTATCCACCAGGGTGATTTACTCGGCTATATCGTAGCTGAACACCGCCCCACGGTACGAGCTGTGGTTCGACAATCTGACATCGGTCTGGTACGGGAACGGGTTACCGGAGTAAAAATAAGATTGGCTGAACAAATAGCCGATTCCGTATCAGCCACCATTGAACGGATTGTCCCGGCAGCCGATATTCAATTGCCAACCGCCGCATTGGGAACCACCGGTGGTGGGGATATTCAGGTTGATCCGACCGATCCAGAGGGTTTGCGTGCTTTGGAAACAATTTTTCAACTCGATATCAGCCTGCCGGAACAGATTGCAAATCCGCATATTGGCGGGCGGGTCTATGTCAAATTCGAGCACGGAACCATGCCGTTAGCGATGCAATGGTATCGCAGTTTGCGGCAGCTATTCCTACGGAAATATTATGTTTGATGGCGTCGCAGTATTTACTCATGTCCCTTCTCCCTGTGGGAGAAGGTGCCCGGTAGGGCGGATGAGGGGGAAGTTATTTTTGACGTGTCCCCTCACCCGACGCTTCGCGCCACCCTCTCCCAGAGAGAGAGGGGATACTTTTGATGTTTAGTTCTTCTCTGGCAGCAGAAACCGGTGCCATGCGACCGGGATTGATTTCTGGACGTTATCCAGAACGGGGTGATCAGGAACCGGGTCTGATCGATCGGTCTTTCAGTGCCCTGCAGGGGACACTGGCACGGATCAGCATCGATCGGCAAAGCAGTCTGCAAAAGATCGCTGCAGCTATCAACCGGGAAGAAGAAGCTTTAATTGAGCTGGATCAAGAACAATTACATCAATTGTCGATTCAACTGCGCCGTGATTTTCGCAGTCAAGGTTTGACCGATCAGCTTTGTATCCAGTCTTTCGCTCTGATTCGTGAACTGGCAACCCGAACCCTGCAACAGCGCCACTACGATGTGCAGCTGATGGGCGGCTGGGTGATGTTACAAGGTCAACTGGCCGAAATGGAAACTGGTGAAGGGAAAACCCTGGCGGCAACTCTGGCAGCAGCAACCGCAGCGCTAGCCGGAATTCCAGTGCATGTCATCACCGTCAACGAATACCTGGTAAAACGGGATGCCGAAGCGATGGGACCGCTCTATCGTGCCCTGGGTTTATCGGTTGGGGCGGTAACCCACGATATGCCACCGGAACAATGCCGGGCTGGCTATGCTTGCGACATTACCTATTGTTCCAACAAACAGGTCGCTTTTGATTATCTGCGTGATCGCTTGTTGCTCGGCAATGATCGCAGTCAACTGCAACTGCAGCTCGAATCGGCCTACACCAATAACAACCGGCTCGGTCAATTTATGTTGCGTGGACTCTGTTTTGCCATTGTCGATGAAGCCGACAGTGTCTTGATCGATGAAGCACGCACGCCGCTGATTCTGACCCGCAATATTGATTCTTCTGCAGAACATATCGTTTATCGGCAAGCGCTGGAATTGGCTCGCCAACTGGAGCGGAACAGCGATTTTTTTATCGATACTGTAAACCGCGCCATTCAGCTCAGTCTAGCCGGGCAACAGAAACTGGAGAATCTCACCACCGGTCACGATGGGACCTTAAGCTCCGCCCGGCAACGTGAAGAATTGGTTGGCCAGGGACTGCACGCTTTGCATCTGCTGGAGAAGGATCGCGATTATCTGGTCGATGAAAATAAGGTTTTGATTGTTGATGCCAACACCGGCCGGGTTCTGGCTGATCGTTCCTGGGAACGGGGCTTGCATCAGATGGTTGAAGAGAAGGAGAGCTGCCCATTGACCGATGCCCGCGAACAACTGGGCCGGTTGACTTATCAGCGCTTTTTCCGCCGCTATTTACGTCTTGGAGGAATGACCGGAACCGCCCGCGAAGTCAGTGCTGAACTCTGGTCGATCTACTCCTTGCGGGTACAGAGGATTCCGCTGCACCGCGCCAGCCAGCGGGAAAAGATTACAACACAAATTCACCCGCAAGCCGAGGATAAATGGTCTGCAGTGATTGCAGCAGTGCAAAAGGTGCACGATTTGGGACGACCTGTGCTCATTGGCACCGGTTCTGTGGCTGAATCTGAATATTTGAGTCAAAAACTGACCGTAACCAAAATTTCCCATCGGGTGCTCAATGCCCGACAGGATCAGGAAGAGGCAGAAATTGTTTCCCTGGCAGGCCGTTATGGTCAGATCACCGTCGCCACCAATATGGCCGGTCGAGGCACTGACATTCCTCTGGGAGATGGGGTTGCCGCCTTGGGTGGATTGCATGTTATTTCCACCTGTCGCAACGAAGCAAAGCGGATCGACCGGCAACTGTTCGGCCGCTGTGCCCGCCAGGGAGATCCCGGCAGTTACCAGGCGATTCTTTCATTGGATGATGACCTACTTCAGCAGAACAGTAAAAATTTTATGGCGAAAACTCTGAATCGCTACGCCGGTGGAAGATATCCATTTCACCAGCAGGTCAATTTGTCGATCATCAGAGGGGCACAGAAGAAGACCGAGAAACGCCATTGCGAAGCACGGCGCAATCTGTTGCAGCAAGATCGGCAGATCAGCCGGACTCTCGCTTTTAGCGGTAATTTGGAATAATAAGGCAGGATGAGATCAAACCGTTAGCCACCAAGACGCCAAGAGCACCAAGAAAAGAATTTCAGACACACAAACAAAGAAAAAATCTTAAGGTGTTTTGGTTTAAAACCATAAAAGAAGCTTTTGACCCCCTTGGTGTCCTTGGCGTCTTGGTGGCAATCAGCCTTTGTAGATTTATTTGCAACGAGAAAGAAACAAACAGGAGAAAGTAATCCCATGGGTAACTTGCAAAAAATATCAGCTCAGTTTCTGACAACACTGTGTGTGTTGTGCCTGACTACCCTCCCCGCTTTGGCGCTTGAGGTGGAGTACGATGGCATTATCGAACCGCACGTGGTGGTTGAACTCGGCTCTCCCGCTCAAGGGATTGTCGCCAAGGTGAATGTTGATCGCAGCAGTATGATCAAAAAGGGGCAAACCCTGGTTGAACTGGAATCATCCGTCGAGCGCGCCGCAGTGGCAAAAGCTTCCAGCATGGCAACTTTTGATGGAGAAATTGCCCTGCAGAAGGCTCAGCTGGCTTTTGCCAAACGAGTTCATGGCCGGCTCAAAAATATCAATGCAATTTCCGCCCACGATAAAGATCAGGCCGCAACCGATGTTGCATTGACCGGCTTCCGGCTGAAAAAAGCCCGCGAAGACAGCACTCTGGCCAAACTGGAGCTGAAAAAAGCCAAAGCTCTGCTCAATCTGCGGGTGGTTAAAAGCCCGATTTCAGGGGTAGTGGTCGATCGCTATGTCTCACCCGGCGAATTTGTCAACAGTCAGCCGCTGTTGCGGGTCGCCCAGATTGATCCATTGCGGGTCGAAGTCATTATTCCGGCACAGATATTCGGTAAGATCACCCCCGACATGACTGCAACCATTGTCCCCGAGTTACCGATGTACGCAGAACAAACTGCAACCGTCACTCTGGTTGACAAGGTGATCGATGCCGCCAGCAGCACCTTTGGTGTGCGGCTTGAATTGCCCAACCCAGACTATCAGTTACCCAGCGGTTTGAGATGTCGGGTACGGTTTGAAATTGATGAGGATGTTGATGAGGAGAAGAAATAAAGATCAAAACTTCACCAGATTATTACGAATCATCCGCTGTACGAAATCCCCTCTCCCCGGCGTGGGAGAGGGTCAGGGAGAGGGGCGAATTGCAACGGTTCACCCCCATCCCAACCTTCCCCCATCAAGAGGGAAGGGGAAAACCAGTCGCTCCAGAATTTTTAGTGGAGTGAAATAAGTAACCAGAAAAGGTTATCAGCATGGCCAAAAAACTTGCTAAAAAACAACCAGAGATCCTCCGCTACGAAGAGCTGGAACAGCGTGTGCTGTTTTCCGCCGATCTTATGCCCGGACTGGATGCTGATACCGATGCGGTTTACGAGCAGGTGTTGGTTGAAGACGTTGCTGGAGCAGCACAGGCTGAGACAACGGTCGCAGATGATCCGGCAGTGCAGGTTGAGGAGATTCGTCACGAACTGGTTTTTGTCAACGATAACGTCACTGATTACCAGCAACTGATTGACGGTCTGCCGGGGGATGACACCCGGATTTTTGAAGTGGTCGTGCTCGATTCTGATCACAATGGGATTGATCAGGTCAGTGAAATTCTTGCTGATCGCGGTGATCTTGATGCCGTTCATTTTATTACCCACGGCAGTGATGGTCAGATCAATCTGGGCAGTAGTTTGCTCGATTCAGACAGTCTGGAAAACAATCGTTCAACCATCCAGAATTGGGGTTATGCCTTAAGTGAAGACGCTGATCTGTTGATTTACGGCTGTAATCTGACTGCAACTGCCGAAGGCGAACAACTGGTCAATTCTCTGGCACAGCTGACTGGTGCTGATGTTGCAGCATCCGATGACAAAACCGGACATGAAGATCTGGGTGGCGACTGGGAGCTTGAATATGATAGCGGTACAATTGAAACTGAAGTCGCCATCAGTGCCGAAGCGCAACAAACTTGGGAGGGGGTGCTGGCCGACACCACAACCGGTTTAGTCGGACATTGGAGTTTTGATATTGACGCCCATGACTCCAGTGGCAATGAGAATGATGGTACTTTGACCAATGGTGCATCAATAGACACATCATCCCCTCAAGTGGGGAGTGGCATGCTAGCTCTGGACGGCAATAATGATACGGTAAATTTAACTGATCACATAAGTGACTTCAGTGGACTTACTGAAGGCACAATATCTGCCTGGATAAAAACATCAGCTGCTAGTCAATCAATATTTGCTGTATCAGACTCAACTACTGATGAAGATTATGCAACATTCCGTGTAAAAAGTAGCGGTGAGCTGGTGTTTCAAGTTTTTGATAATGGGTCTCAGGTTCTCTATGTTAAATCAACCTCACTGGCTCCGACCGACGATACCTGGCACCATGTTGCAGTCACCGTAGATTCAAGCGGTAATAAATTATTTATAGACGGAGTTCAGGCTGCTGTTACTTATGATTCCGGGGATGCTTCTACATCAGCTTTTCTTTCCGCAATAACAGGTCAAAACTATGCAAGCATTGGTGACTTTCTAGAAGATTCTGGAACAATGAATGAGTTTGGTGGCAATATTGATGATGTCCGTGTTTACAATATTGCACTTGCAGATGACAGCATAGCGGACTTAGCAAGCACATCAATCAGCAATAACTACATTGTTTCTACGACCGCAGATTCAGGGGCAGGTTCTTTACGCCAGGCGATCCTTGATGCCAATGCTAACGACGGTGTAACAGATACGATCTCTTTTGATATCAGTGGTGCCGGCCCGCACACAATCCAACCAACATCCGCTTTACCAAATATTAACGATGCCATAATTATTGATGGCACGACAGAACCGGATTATGCAGGGACACCAATAGTTGTTATTGATGGCAGTTCCGCTGGTGTCGGGACAAGTGGCTTAAACTTGCTGGGTGGGGACAGTACCATTCGCGGCCTGGTTATCAATAATTTTGACGGTGATGGTATCCAACTTGAATCAAATGGCAACAACACTATTGTTGGAAACTATATCGGCACCGATGTCACCGGCGCTATCGCGGCAGGTATATCTATTGATGCTATTTATATTACAACTTCAGGCAATACTATTGGCGGCGACTCGGCAACTGATAGAAATATTATTTCCAACAGCAATACCGGTATCGTTTTTGACGGTGCAGGTGCTACCAACAATACGGTGCTGGGCAACTATATTGGTACGGATGCAACCGGAGATGTAGATTTTGGTAATAACAATAATGGCATCCTGATGACCGGTGGTGCTGGTTCAAACACCATTGGAGGATCGGCGGCAGGAGAAGGCAATGTTATTTCCGGCAACAACGGGAATGGCATAGCGTTAGACA
>JAOZLQ010000078.1 GCA_029934755.1 Desulfuromusa sp.
TTCGCTGGAGAACTGTTGGGGGGATTGCAGGCAGCTGGATCACAACCCCAATATTCGCCTGCCTGATCAGTTTTATCTTCCTGTTCATTATTCAGAATGTTTTCCAGCAGACAGTTTATTTGCCGTAGATAAAATCAAGACAATCAACTTTGCCACCAAGACACCAAGAGAACCAAAGTCAAAAACGTTTACAAGGTTTTAAAACCAAAAAAAACGGTTTTGATTTTCCTTGGTGCCCTTGGCGTCTTGGTGGCTATTTTTTCCTTTCTCAAGGCTTTCTCTGCGTACTCAACGCCTTTCCGTTAAAAGTTTTTCCTGATATTTTCGTTGTCATATGGGGCTTCAGCCTACCGCAATTTCGAATTGCTCAATATGAAAGCCCGGACGTGAATTAATCGAAACAGTTCGCCCGTAACGCTGCTCCAGTTCATCCAACCCACAACGTTCTTCATCAAGCAATAAACCAGCAACTCCCGGATGAGCCAACAAGGTTATATTCCCCGCAGGCAAATCGGCCATTTCACGATGAAGTTCCCGCAGAATCTCGTAAATGACCGTCAACTTGCCCTTAACATAGCCTTTCCCTTCACAGTATGGACAGGGCTCGCAAAGAGTACGGCCAATACTTTCCCGTACCCGTTTACGTGTCATTTCGACCAGGCCAAGCTCTGAAATTTTCAGAATATTGGTTTTATTTTTATCTTGCTTCAGCGCCTCTTCCAGAGCAGCATGAACTTTTTCACGATGAGCTGCTCTATCCATATCAATAAAATCGATGATAATCAAACCACCGATATTGCGTAAGCGCAGCTGAAAAGCAATTTCTTTAAGGGCCTCTAAGTTTGTCTTCAGAATTGTATCTTCAAAATTATGTTTACCAACATAGCGTCCGGTATTGACATCGATTGCAACGAGAGCCTCTGTCTGCTCAATAATAATAGAACCACCACTCTTCAACCAGACCTTGCGCCCCAAAGATCGCGAAATTTCCACCTCAAGCCCATAAGCATCGAAAATCGGTTCATCCCCTTTGTAGAGTTCAATGCAATAGTTCAACCGTGGCATGAATGTCCGCAAAAACCGGACAATTTTATCGTACTCTTCAATATTATCGACCACGATTCTTTTGACATCTTCAGTCAAAATGTCACGCAATACCTTGCTGGTAACATCTAAGTCAGAATGGATCAGGCTGGGCGCATTTATTTCATCGAGACCACGGCTAAGATTTTCCCAGAGACCAACCAAAAATTCCATATCCAGGCGCAGGTCATCCTCACTTTTACCTTCAGAAACAGTTCGGACAATAAAACCAGTTCCTGGTGTCCGCATCGAATCAATGCCCTTCCGCAAGCGCTCACGTTCCTCTTCACTTTCAATCCGTCGAGAAATGCCAATATGATCAACCGTCGGCATATAGACCAGATGTCGACCCGGCAGTGAAATATGTGATGTAATGCGCGCACCTTTAGTTCCAATTGGTTCTTTGGATATTTGCACCAGCAGTTCTTGTCCTTCAGTAAGAAGATCCTCTATGGGCGGAAGGGATGATATTTCAGTAGTCTCCTCCTGATCAGGCAGATCATCCCCCTCAATACTCCGTTCAACTTGTTCCATTTCATCCATAACATCAGCAACATATAAAAACGCCGCTTTTGCCAAACCGATATCAACAAAAGCCGCCTGCATTCCCGGCAAAACACGAAGAACCTTACCTTTGTAGATATTCCCAACGATCCCCAGTTCCCGATCTCGTTCAATATAAAGTTCAGCGATGTGGCCACCCTCAAGCAACGCAACCCGGGTTTCGTGAGAGGTGGTACTGATAACTAACTCCTTTGTCATAATTTTGCTCCTGTCTCTTTTATCTATATTTAAAGTGAAAGCTTAAAAACTACTTTTTAACGGAGAGACACAGAGTTGGAGAGAAAACCTTTAAAACCAGAGATAGCCACCAAGACGCCAAGTTCACCAAGAAAACCAAAGTCAAAAGCGTTTATAAAGTTTTAAAACCCTAAAAGAAATGGTTTTGATTTACCTTGGTGCTCTTGGCGTCTTGGTGGCAAAGCTGATTGTTTTGGTTTTTCTCTGCAACTCTCCAACCCTGCGTCTCTCCGTTGAATCCTTTGATACTCTCCGAGTCTGGTGATTATCAGTCTTTCAAAGTAATGCCAGTTTTTCGCACACCCAGACGCCGGATTTCTTCGATATCCAATTCGAGCAATTGGGCTGCAACCTGCAAGGGGCCCCCTATAATTAACTCAATGTGCAACTCATCTTCAATTTGGTAGAGTTCAAGAACATTTGGACGGATATCAACCTTCTTTTCCATCCCTTTTTTAATCCGTGAAATCAGAATTTGATCGGCGGCCAAAAAATTAATAATCCGTTGCGCCAGATCAGTTGGTACCTCTTTTGGCAAAGGGACACGATAGCAACTGGAAGCGACTGATGCCGAAGGAGAGGGGGACTTCCAAGGGATAATATCACCTTCAATTATTTTGAACCCCTCTGGAAGCTGAACATTGATCTTCTTGATAACATCATCTATTGGGATATTAGACAAAAATTCCAGGTCGACTAGCTCTGCTTCGCTGGATACCCCCATTGGCAGTGCTTCCAGGTAAGAAATTTTTGGCATGGGGTGAAATCCCTGGGAAAAACGAATCGGTAAATTCGCCCGACGGACAGCACGCTGGAACATTTTCAGATATTCGAGATGCGCAACCATTCTGGCACGACCGCTCTTACTCAATTTGAGTCGTATACGGGTTAGCTGTTCTGTAGCATCAACTTTTATCTTATTCTCTACAATAGTCTTAGGACTTACCCCTTCTTTTCCAACGACATCGATCAAACGCATCTTCAGATCTTCAAAATCACAGATATCACAGCCATGACAAACCCCATCACGACAATCGAGAGTCTCAACCCCTTTAAACGCCTTATGCCGTTCACTCAAAAAGAACTTTTTGGGGACTCCACAATCAATATGCTCCCAGGGAAGAACTTCATCTTCTTCTCTCTGCCGCAAATACCAAGCTGGATCAATATTGCAGTCGGCAAAAGCTTGTTGCCATTTACTGAAATCGAAACACTCCCACCAACCATCAAAACGGCACCCAAGTTCGACAGCTCGTTCCAGAACAGCAGATAAACGTCGATCTCCACGAGCAAAGACCCCTTCCAGAAATGAGGATTCAGCTCCATGGTATTTGAAACGTAACTTTTTCTGTCGCAGTCCATCGCGCAAAAGCCGCTGCTTACGCAGTGTCTCATCAATGCCAATTTGTGCTTCCCACTGAAACGGAGTATGCGGCTTGGGAACAAAGGTCGATACGGCAACATTGACATCGTTCCCGCCAGTCCCTTTGCCGCTTTTTTTCACTTGTGCTGAAAGTTCAATCAATGCCTGCAAATCGACATCGGTTTCAGTCGGCAATCCCATCATAAAATAGAGCTTGATCAAACGCCAACCCAGATGAAATGCAGTTTTTGTCGATTCCAGTAGATCGTCAGCACTGATTCCTTTATTGATCAGTTCCCGCAATCGCTCAGTTCCCGCCTCTGGTGCTAAAGTAAAGCCGGTTTTACGCACCTTCTTTACCTCTTCCATTAGAGCAGGAGTCAGTGAACCGACCCGCAGGCTGGGAAGGGAAACTGAGATTCTATCATCAGCATATTCAGCCATCAATTGCTGCAACAATGGTTCAATACAAGTATAGTCACCACTAGAAAGCGAGAGAAGAGAGACTTCTTCAAATCCAGAATTCTGCAGAGATTCAGCAATCAACTCTCTGATTTTCTCAGGACTACGTTCACGCACTGGACGATAGATATAACCCGCCTGACAAAACCGGCAGCCACGGGTACAACCACGGGTAATCTCCATGGCAACCCGATTATGAATCGTCTGCATAAACGGGATGATCGGTCGCGTGGGAAAAGGAGCCGTTTCGAGATCATTGAGAAAACGACGCCGGATCTTGTCATATCCCTGCTGGAGCGGAATAATTTTATCAATACAGCCGTTGGTTTGATAGCTGACATCAAATAGTTCGGGAATATAGAAACCTTCAAGCTTGACCAGTTGTTGCAGTAATTGTTTGCGAGTCCAGTTTTCCTGCCTGCCTTGGCGCACCAACGCAACTAATTCGACAACCGCCTCTTCGCCATCGCCAATTAAAGCAACATCAAAAAAATCGGCCAACGGTTCAGGATTAAACGCACAAGGGCCACCAACCACGATCAGCGGCGCAGTCTCATCCCGCTGTTCCCGACGCAATGGAATCCCAGACAAATTAAGCATCGTCAGTAAGTTGCTGTAACTGAGTTCATACTGCAAAGTAAAACCGACAATATCAAATTCACTTAAAGGGAGAGATGATTCCAGCGAGCAGAGTGGCTGCTGGTTATCCCTCAGCCACTGCTCCATATCGGCCCAGGGAGAATAGACCCGCTCAGCAGAAACCCAATCCAGATTATTAAGGATATTATAAAGAATTGGAAAACCAATATGACTCATCCCCACTTCATAAACATCGGGGAAAGCTAGTGCCATTCGCACTTCAATATCAGTGTCTAATTTACAGATACTGCCAAGTTCACCACCAAGATAGCGAGAGGGACGACTGACTTGGGTTAATGCTTCTGTTTGATCTATTTTTGACAAAATTCCACCTGTTTTTCTATTTGTAAAACTGATTCTAATCGCTGGGTACAAAATCAATGTTTAACGGAGAGGCGCAGAGTTGGAGAGAAAACCTTTAAAACCAGAGATAGCCACCAAGACGCCAAGTTCACCAAGAAAACCAAACTCAAAAGCGTTTATAAGGTTTTAAAACCATAAAAAGCGGTTTTGATTGTCTTGGTATTCTTGGCGTCTTGGTGGCAAAGTTAATTGTTCTGGTTTTTCTCTCCGGCTCTCCACCTCTGCGCCTCTCCGTTAAAACCTTTGGCATTATCAGTAACTTAAATGTCTCTGTAAAAAAACACTCTCAACCCTTTTCGCCCCAGAGTCCGACACCGTAAAACTGCTCTTGCAAACGCTCCTCGGGATATTGTTCAAAAAATATCTCTTTGGAAAAATCAAACCTGTAGTCACTGATGTATTCATTTAAAATTTTATATGCCGCATTGATTCGCCGAATTTTATCATTATCCGGAGCTGCACCTCTATCAGGGTGATATTGGCGCACCAGTTGCCGATGGCGAGCACGAATTTTTTTCAGGGTCACTTGCTGCGGCAAATCAAACTCGGTCAACGCTGCCATCAAATCATCATAAGTCATAAAATCTCCCAACAATGAGACGAAATAACAGTAATAAATAACTTCTAAATATACCTCAGAAAAGTGACGGAGCATAGTTTATAAAAGAAAACTGCGATTTTCTGCACAAAACATTTCATGCAGACTATTTGACAGTTCAGCACCGTTCAGAATAGGATGCGTTTTTATTTTGCCATCATTCCATGGAGACACTGTGGCACGCCAAAAAACTATCTATAGCTGCCAAAATTGTGGTTTTCAAAGTCCTAAGTGGCTGGGGAGATGCCCTGATTGTCAGCAATGGAATACCTTGGTTGAGGAACAACCAGTGACAACTGCTGGTCACAGTCGAGCTCTTCCTGAGCCAGGCAAGCCTCAGAAGCTAGCTGAGATTAGCAGCAGCGAAGAAGATCGCTTAAGCTGTGGCCTAACCGAACTGAACCGAACTCTTGGTGGCGGAGTTGTCCCTGGATCGTTGATTCTGGTTGGTGGTGATCCCGGTATTGGTAAATCCACTTTATTACTGCAGGCCTTTGCCAAATTAGCAAAAAATGGCACCGCTCTTTACGTGACCGCAGAAGAATCGACCCGACAGGTCAAACTGCGTGCCGACCGCCTCGGCATCAAAACCGACAATCTCTACCTGCTGGCTGAAACCTCCCTGGAACAGATAAAACAGCGAATCAAGGAACTGCAACCAGACTTTCTGGTCATCGATTCAATCCAGACCATTTTTACCAGTATGCTTGATTCTGCCCCTGGCAGTGTAAGTCAAGTACGCGAATGTACTGGCCAGTTGATGATTCAAGCCAAAGGGGATGGGCTGCCAACTTTTCTGGTCGGCCATGTCACCAAAGATGGAGCAATTGCCGGGCCAAGAGTTCTCGAACATATAGTTGATACCGTCCTCTACTTTGAAGGTGACCCCGGGCATCCCTATCGAATTCTGCGAGCAGTCAAAAATCGTTTTGGCTCAACCAATGAAATCGGTGTTTTCGAAATGCAGGAACAAGGCCTTCGCGAAGTCAGTAATCCATCCGAATTGTTTCTTGCAGAACGCCCGCAAAAAAGTGCTGGAAGCGCTGTAGTGGCCGCCCTAGAAGGGAGCCGGCCACTTTTGGTAGAACTGCAAGCATTGGTTTCCAATAGTTCTTTCGGCACCCCACAGCGAACCGCTATCGGCATTGATCACAAGCGGATCGCCCTGTTGATTGCAATTTTGGAGAAAAAAATCGAATTATCACTGGCAGGACAAGATATTTTCCTTAATGTCGCTGGTGGTGTCCGCCTTGATGAACCCGCCATTGACCTTGCAGCCATTGCAGCACTCGCTTCCAGCCATTTAAACCGGGTCATTAAGCCACAATTGGTTCTCTTTGGGGAAGTTGGTCTTACCGGAGAGATAAGGGCAGTTTCGCAACCAGAATTACGTGTCAACGAGGCTGCCCGGCTCGGCTTCACCCAGTGTGTTCTACCAAAGGGGAATTTAAAAAATATTGACAGCCCTGATTCAATTCAATTGATCGGTATCAGCCATGCCAGCGAGGCACTTGATGTTATTTTTGAATAGAGAATCCGGTGTTTCCCAGACTTTTGTGCGCAAACTTAAATACAGGGGGATTGACAATGCCTGAAGATTTGACTCATTTCGACAAAAACGGTCAAGCTATCATGGTTGATGTTAGCAAAAAACCATTGACAGTTCGTGAAGCTGTGGCTGGTGGAGAAATCCAGATGCGCCCAGAAACCCTGCAACAGATTCTGGGGCAGCGAATTAAAAAAGGTGATGTCTTCTCTGTTGCCCGACTTGCAGGAATTATGGCAGCAAAGCAAACCTCAGCTCTCATCCCCCTTTGTCACCCTCTCCCCTTAAGTGCAGTGGAGATTGATTTTGATAGCGATCCACAACACGGAAGGGTTACCATTACGGCAACCACTAAAGTCACTGGGCAAACCGGGATCGAGATGGAAGCACTCACCGCAGTATCAATTGCAGCACTGACCATTTATGATATGTGTAAAGCCATTGACAGAGAGATGGTCATTGGAGGAATCTGTCTATTGAAAAAATCGGGTGGGAAGAGTGGAACCTTTATCCGTAAATAGTTCTCAACGGACAATTGGAAAAATCCACCAGACCTGATAAATTTAACAGCAACCTACTTAATTCTTAGAAAATGAGAATATGGAATCATCAAACTTCACCATACGCAAAAGCTTCCTAATCCCATTGGGGTTGGCTGTAATACTCAGCCTTATTTTATTGGGTATTGCTCTTTTCTTGCAACTCCCAACGGCAAAGATAATCGTTCTCACAGCATTTCTACTACCAATCTGTGTTATTTTTGCCGAAAGTAGCCGTCGCAAAGTTTCAGTAACTGAAGATGCTATTAAGATCAATAAATTGCTTCGCAGCAAACGTTTAGACTATGCTGAACTAACAACTATTGATATAATTCAGGTGCGCAAACGGGTTTTTGTCAGTTTGAGCAGCGAAAATGACTTTATGATCCTGTCTAACAGTTATGATCGGTTTGGACTGTTACTAGAACAACTACTTGCCAGAGTTCCAGAAAATGTGGTCAGTAATGAAACCCGTCAGTTGGCAGAGAATCCACCAAAAAAATGTAGTGACGTTTTTTCAGCGTGGCTTGCGGTTGCAGTTTTAACTTTAATTATTTATGTTCAACTCAGAGGTGTATTTTAACAGAATAATTAATGGCTGGGCATCAAGCCTGGAAGGATAAATTATGGATCATAAAGCCTTGGCAGAATTTAAAGACTTGCTGGATCAGCAATTAGAATCTTTGTTACAGGATGTGGGGAAAACAGTTTCAGAAATGACAGAGGAAAACCCCAATTTCCCTGACCCAACAGATCGAGCATCGCTTGAGTCGGATCGGAACTTTGAATTGAGAATTCGAGATCGCGAACGGATGTTAATTAATAAAATCCGCAAGGCGTTGGAACGAATCAAAGATGGAACTTTTGGGCATTGTGAAAGCTGTGACGAAAAAATTGGCTTAGAGCGATTACGTGCCAGACCAGTCACAACCCTCTGTATTGACTGCAAAACAGAGCAGGAACGTCAGGAAAAGATCGGTTAACAACCAACGCCTGATATCACAGTTTATCCAAATCATTTTTTTCTTGGCCAGGGGGCACGCCTTTCTTGTCCAGCGAATATTTCACGACTTCTATAATCGCGAAGGTTAGCTTTCTGTCGAACAATATCAACCCAACCGTCAGATCGCTTAAAACGCATAATTTTCTCCGTCGCAATTAAGACATCAAGAACATCGTTACTAACAGTACTTTCTGTTCCATCCAGATAGATGACATCAATTAAAGTCTCTTCCATAGCACCTCCTCCGGCCACTCATCATGACTGTTTTGACGTTATTTTCCTGTAACTATAACCAAGTATAGTTATTTTTTCACTTAAATTTATCCCTGCAGCAACGTCCAATAGCAAGTTTCGTTGTTTTTTGATGACGATCAGTGTATGTTTATTGGCCTCTAATTGATTTTAAAATGTCCGCTTTTCATACAGGGAGAACCGTTATGTTTGGATTGGGAACACAGGAATTATTGATCATTCTGGTACTGGTCATGATTGTCTTTGGTGCTGGCAAGTTACCCCAAGTGGGCGGAGCTCTAGGCAAAGGGTTGCGCAACTTCAAAAAAGGGGTCAATGAGGCCGATGATGATATTGAAGAGGGGCAAGTTGAGGAAATTTCAGAAGAAGATGGAAACAAGAAAAAGGATTCCTGATTACAGCTATGAAATTAAAACAACGGGATGATTTGCTTAATCGCAATCCTCCCGTATTCTATTTTATCCCCCGTAAATCCCTACATACCTAGATAACCTTTCAAATTTAAAGGAAAGTTGATGAGCAAAGCACTCGGGTTAATTTCCGGAGGACTCGATAGCAGTTTGGCTGCCATGGCATTAATACGGCAAGGAATCGAGGTAACTGGAATATCTTTTGTCACCCCATTTTTTAATGCCGAAAAGGCAAAAGTAGCCGCCAAAGCTATTAGCCACGCCCTTATTATTGAAAACATCAGCAATATCCACCTACAGATGGTCAAATCTCCAAAATATGGTTATGGCCGCAACTTGAACCCCTGCATCGACTGCCATGCCTTGATGTTTCAACTGGCGGGAGAACGGATGGTCAAAGATGACTTTGATTTCCTTTTTTCCGGCGAAGTTCTTGGCCAGCGACCTATGAGCCAGAATGCGAATGCGTTGAGATCAGTTGCCAATCTTTCCGGATTTTCCGATAGAGTTTTACGCCCTTTAAGTGCAAAACTACTACCGATCACCCCGATGGAAGAAGCGGGACTGGTTGAACGTGAACAATTACTCGATTTTCAAGGACGGTCACGCAAGCCCCAACAAGCCTTAGCCAAAGAATGGAACCTCCATAACTACCCGGCATCAGGAGGAGGCTGTCTGTTAACCGAGGAAGGATTTTCTAACCAATTGCGAGACCTGTTTAATCATGATTCAGACGCAACAGTTGCGGACGTTGAATTACTCAAAATAGGACGCCAATTTCGTCTCTCAGAAACCGCTAAACTGATTCTGGGGCGCCATCGTGCTGACAATGAAGCGTTGCAGCAACAGGCCAAACCAAAGCAGATAAAACTCCGCTGTCAAAATTTCAGCGGCCCGCTGGGGGTATTCTTTGGACATGCTGAACATGAGGAATTGGAAACTGCGGCAGCAATTGTCGCCTCTTATGGAAAAGGGAAAAATGAAGCTGAAGTAGCGGTACTGTGCATCACTGCTGACGGAGAATTTATCCGGCAAGTCAAACCGTTACCACGGGAAGTATCAGTAGAGCTACAGATTCGCTAATTCTTGTTTAACGGAGAGGCGGAGAGTCAGAGAGAAAATCACAACCGTTCAAACCAAGTCTAGCCACCAAGGCACCAAGTTCACCAAGAAGGTCAAAACTGCTTTT
>JAOZLQ010000079.1:0-5487 GCA_029934755.1 Desulfuromusa sp.
TAGTATTCAGTTCCATCTGGGGCAAAACCAAAACCATCAGATCCTACTATTGCTGCTGGTTGCAGGATCACCCGATCGCCCAAATGGCAACTTTCACGCACAACTGATTTGGCGTGCAAGATACAGTCTGCTCCAATTTTCACATCATCATAGAGAATAACACCAGGATAAAGAGTTGTCCCTGCTCCAATCTCAGCCCCCTCACCAACCACACAACCAGGATAGACCGTTGCTGTTTTATCAACTACTGCAGAGTCGGCAATCCAGGCACCCGGCATTATTCCTTTAACAGGCAATACCGGAACCTGCAGAAAAGTTAAAATTTTTGCAAATGCCAGATATGGGTTAGCACAAATAATCAAATTCATTCCTGGAGCATCAACTCCAGGAGCAAGGATCACCGCTGATGCGTGACAATCTTTCAGCTTCGTCAGATATTTAGGATTAGCGACAAAAGTTATATCGCTAATTTGCGCTTGATCAATGGGCGCAACCCTAAGGATATCAAGCTCAGCATCACCACGAATCTCGCCTTCGACCAAATCAGCTAGTTGTTGTAATTTTGCCATTATAAAATCTCTATGCTGGGGTATTAAATATTTGGATGACCGCTATTTTTTATTACTCGCATCATAAGCTTTGATCAGTTTATCGGTCAAATCATCAACATTCTCAGCGACATAAAGCAGACCACCTTCACTCCGCTCAATAATCATGGCATAGCCACCATCTTTACCGAATTTTTGCAGGATAACTGATAACTCTTTCAGGATCTGTTGGGTCCGTTTTCCATCTTCCTGTTGGAGCTTGCGCTGTGCCTCTTGCTTAAATTTTTGGAGTGCTTCTCCACTCTTTTGATATTCTATTATTTTTTCCTGTTTTGCCGTGTCAGAAAGAAGAGCAACCTGCTTTTCAAGCTCGGTTTTCAACTTTAGAAATTCTCCCTGCTTTATCTTGAACTCTGTTTCAAATTCTTTAGCCTGGGCAGCAATGTCACTTTTAGCTTGAGCTCCAGCTTTAGACAAATTTAAAGCTTTCTGCAAGTCAACATAAGCAATTTCCGATGCAGCAAAAGCTGGAGCAGAAAATAAAAGGACGGAAATTAAGGCAATTACTAATTTTCTCATGATTCTCTCCTGTAAGTGTATCTTTAAAAAGCTCTGCCAATAGTAAACTCAAATATCGATTGTCTTTCTTCATCTCGTGGAGACAAATTGTATCCCCACTCAAAACGCAATGGTCCCATCGGGCTCTGCCAACGTATGCCAGCCCCGACACTGCTACGCATATCGGAAAAGTACTCCTCATCATCAGTCCAAGCATTACCGGTGTCATAAAATAGAACACCTTTCAAACCAAGATCCTTGTATATCGGGAATAAGTATTCAAAATTGAAATATCCCATTTTTTCACCGCCGACATAATTACCATATTCATCTATCGGTCCAACTTCTCGGCTCTCAAAACCCCTGATAGTTCGGATACCTCCCAAGAAAAACCGTTCAGTGATCGACACTTCATCATCGCTTGTTGAGACAACATAGCCAACCTCTCCGTGGATTGAAAACACAGTTCCCCAAAATAATGGGAAAAAATGTCGATGTTCAACAATTGTTTTAACAAAGTCTTCGGTACCACCCAACCCTGCATATTCCAGGCTCAGATTAGTGACTCCACCACGGCTCGGATCCTGATAATAGTCGGTGCTATTACGGATCCATTCCGTCGTTATAGATGAGAGAGTCGTCTCACCTTCTTGTATCCATGGATCACTGGTGTCAACATTTATAACATTCAGAATTTCCTGCTCTTCATAGCGATAAGTCAGATAAGCTTTGGATTTTCTGGTAACCGGATGACCTGCCCGAATCGATCCACCGGTACGATAATCATCATAATCGTCATATTCTCTTTCCGACTTATAAACTTCACCACCCAACGTCCAATCCGTATCAAGGAAGTGTGGGTCACTTAATCCCAAAGAGTAAGTTGTGCTGGTTGAGCCAAGAGAACCACTCAAATTAAGACGCAACCCATAGCCCATAAAATTGTCCTGAGAAAGCGAGCCCTGAGCCATAAGCTTTTCAGCCGAAGAATAGCCAAGTCCGATTGAAAAAGCACCCGTTGGACGTTCCGTAACGGCAACGTCAAGGATAGTTTTACTCTCATCAGAGCCTTGCCTATTGGTCACATTGACCTCGTCAAAGAAACCAAGGTTTTTAACCCTGCGCTTCGCATCCTTGATCCTTCTTGCACTAAAAAGACTACCCTCAAGCAACGGTATTTCCCGCCGGATCACCTTATCGCGGGTCTTTGTATTGCCACTGACCTCAATCCGTTCAACATAAACTTGAATCCCCTGTTCCACTTCCAGGTTCAGATCAATCAGTTGGAGTTGTTTATCCTTATTTGTCAACGGCGCTACGTTTGCGAACGCATAACCATTGTCTGCATACAGATCCGTCAATGCCAAGATACTATCACGTAATATAGCCCTGCTGAACACATCACCAGACTGCAATTTTACAAAACCCAGTAGTTGCTCCTCCGAATACATCAAATCACCGGAAACATTAACCTTACCAACTTTGTACAGCGCCCCTTCATCAATTTCAATCAGAATATCCAGATATTTATCTTTAACCAGGGAAACCTGAGCCGGCTTGACCTTAACGTCCTGATAACCTTCGTCATGATAGGCAGCCTTGATCCGCTCGATATCCAGATCCGTAGTCTCTTCAAGATAAGCGCCCCGGTCTGTAATCCAGGAAAGCCACCATTTTTCTCTGGTTTCAATTTTTTTAAGTAAATCCCCTTTATCAAAAACAGTATTGCCAACAAACTTTATCTCCCTAATAAGAACTTTCTTACCTTCAACAATATCAAAAGTAAGAGTCGCTTCATTCTTAATATCAGTTTGCAACTCTGGTTCTATTTTTGCGGCATGGTAGCCATCTTCGATATATGCTTTCTTAATTTCCTCAATACTTTCATCAACTTTGAGGCGACTGTACAATGACGGGGTTCTGACTTTCACGAGAGGACGTAACTTTGCCTTGGAAAGTTCATCATTGCCAGTAAATTCAATTTTACGAATCAGCGGTAACTCACTCACGACAAAAGTAAGAATTTTTGCTCCCTGTACCTCGGTTAATTCTGCTGAAACATCCATAAAACGCCCTAAAGAAAAGATATCGTGTAGCGCCTCATCAATGTCTTCCAAGGAAGTCTGATCTCCTGGTTTGATCGGAACAACTGCCAGGATTGAGGATACTTCAACCCGACTATTCCCCTCAATCTGGATATCGGACACCATAATATCCTGAGCAAAAGAAAATACGGCAATATTTAGTAGGAAAAGTGTCAATAATACTTTTTTCAACATCTATAACCCTCAGCATAGAATTGTAAAAAACAAAAAGCGATTATAGAAAATCGCATAAATAACTTCAATTTAAATTATCCCCGGCAAGGATACCGTCTTCAATCCGCAAAGTCCGATCTAGGCTATTAGCCAGAGGCCTATTATGGGTAACGATAATCATCGTCAGACCACGAGCCTGATGCATGCGATTCAACAACAGCATAATTTCGTCAGAAATACGGCTATCCAGGTTTCCGGTCGGCTCATCAGCTAACAGCAGTCGTGGTTCACGGATTAGAGCCCGTGCAATAGCAACTCGCTGCTGTTCTCCCCCCGACAGGGCTCCTGGCTTGTGGGTCAGCCGTTGTTCCAAACCGACTTCCGCTAAAATGGCTGATGCTTTTTTAAAAGCATCTGTTCGTTTTGCACCACCAATCAAAAGTGGCATCATAACATTTTCCACAGCCGTAAACTCCGGCAATAACTGATGGAATTGAAAAACAAATCCAACCGTGCGATTACGAAAGGCATCCAGCTCTGGACCGCGTAGAGCAAAAAGACTATCTCCTTCAAATAATACATCCCCGGACGTCGGACGATCCAACCCACCAAGAATATGCATCAGGGTAGTTTTCCCGGCTCCAGAAGTACCGACAACTGCAACCCGTTCACCAGCACAGATTTTCAGATTTATATCACACAGAACCTCAATGATTCCACCGGGAGTCGTGAATTTCTTACTTAATCCAGAAACTTCAATCAATGCCCGCTTATTCATAGCGGAGGGCCTCGGTTGGATCCATACGCGAAGCCCGCCAAGCGGGGTAGATGGTTGCCAACAGACAAATGCTCATTGCCATCGTCATCACAATAATCACATCACTGACAATAATATCTGAGGGGAAATGTTCCATTCCATAGACAGCCTGATCAAAAATGCGGATTTCAAAGGTGCGTTCGAGAAACTTAATTGCCACATCCGCATAGTTTGCTAGGAAAACCCCCAGTGCTGTCCCCAAACCGGTACCCAGTGTGCCAATGATAAAGCCTTCCATTATAAAAATTTTCATAATACTACGCGCATTGGCACCCATCGCACGCAAAATAGCAATATCACGATTTTTTTCCATCACCACCATGATCAGGGTCGTCGCAATATTAAAAGCTGCAACTAATACAATAATTCCCAAAATAATAAACAGACCGAGTTTTTCCAATTTCAGTGCCGACAAAAACGAGCCATAAATACTCTGCCAAGGTCGAACAACAGTGGGAAATTCGAATTGGTCACTCAAAGAATCAGCAACCTGAAGAGCCCGATCATAGCGATCAACTTCCAGCTCAATACCACTAACGATTCCCTCTGAATCAAAAAAACGTTGCGCCACGGGCAAAGAAATATAGGCATAGAAACTGTCGACCAAACTACTCTGTTTTTCAAAGATAGCGACAACTTGGAATGGTTTCATCTTCGGGATCATCCCAAAGGGAGTCATGGTAAATAACGGGGGGATAACATTAATAGAATCGCCAACGGAAACCCCCAGGCTGCTTGCTGTATCAATCCCGACAATAATTGCAGGTCGATCCACTTCTACAGAAAAGAATTGCTCGGTCACCGGTTGACCATCCAGAGTCCGCAACGCTTGAGAAAGAATTTTATGATCCGGCCCAATTCCCTTGACGCTGACCGCTGAAACATTCCCCTGAGATAGCAACATCGCCTCTTTGGAAACAAATGAGGTTGCTGAAAGAACATGTGGAGTCTGTTTTGCAGCGTCAATCAATTCCTGGGGGTTATCAATCCCTTCACCAAAACGCTGCATCAAGACATGTGGGACATTTCCAAGGATTTGCTGGCGGACGCCATCAGTAAAACCAGTCATGACCGCTAAAACCAGAATCAGAGCCGCGACCCCAAGAGTAACTCCGGCAATCGAGATAAAAGATATAACAGAAATAAAAGTCTGCTTCCGCTTGGCACGCAGATAGCGCAGGCTGATAAACCATTCGTAGGACATAGAACTCCGAGAACATGTGAGGAGTGAGGAGAGAAGGTTGAAAGGTCTGGAAGTTACTCCTCACCCCTTACACCTCACTATTCTAGCTCCTCACAGTTTCTA
>JAOZLQ010000079.1:5587-10098 GCA_029934755.1 Desulfuromusa sp.
TCAGTTGGATATTCGGTAATAAAGGTCGGTTGCCAAAGTTTCGGTTCCACCACTTCGTCAAAGATTTCTGCCAGCAGCTTGCCATGACCAATCCGGTCGTCTAACTCAAGGCCAAGCGATTGAGCATAGACGAATAATTTATCCCGATCATCAAGAACAGCCATATCAACAGAGCCGTATTTAACGATCGACTCCTTCATAGTTAAACGATCCCATGGAGGGGTCAGATCAACTTCTTTGTCTCCATAAGGAATAACCAGGCTACCACAAACTTTGTTTGTGACATGACAGATCAATTCCTCAGTGAAATTCATCATATCATTATAGGTTGCATATGCCTGATAAAATTCCATCATCGTAAATTCGGGGTTATGCTGAATTGAAATCCCTTCATTACGAAAATTACGATTGATCTCAAACACCCGATCAAAACCACCAACCACCAATCTCTTTAAATAAAGTTCGGGAGCAATCCGCAAAAATAAATCCATTTTCAGCGTATTATGGTGAGTGACAAATGGCTTGGCTGTTGCGCCGCCAGCAACCTGATGCATCATCGGCGTTTCAACTTCCAGATAATCCCGATCAAGCATATATTCACGAATTAAACTGACAATCCGGCTCCGCTTGCGAAATACCCCTTTTACATCCGGGTTGACAATCAGATCGAGATAACGCTGACGATAACGGGTTTCCACATCGGTCAGACCATGCCACTTTTCAGGTAAAGGCAAGAGAGATTTGGTCAGTAAGCGAATTTCAGCCGCACGCAAGGATAGCTCATCTGTTTTGGTACGAAAAGGAGAGCCTGATATGCCAATAATATCACCGATATCAAACTTCTTGAAATTGTCAAAAACCTCTTCACCAACCTGATTTCGCGCAACGTAAACCTGAATCCGCCCACTGCCATCCTGCAATTGCAAAAAGGCCGCTTTACCAAAATCACGAAGTGCCATAATGCGACCGCCAATGCGATAGCTTACATCAATAGCTTCCAGTTTTGGCTTATCATCAGCGGCATGTGCGACAAGGACCTGTTGAGCATTATGTGTTACGCTAAAATCGTTAGCAAACGGGTTGACACCAGCGGCCTGATAATTCTCAACTTTGGCACGCCGCTGTTGCAATAATTCGTTCAGTTCTTCCATGATTTTTGATCCTTAACAGCTTAAATTTGGAGACGCAAGATAACCCCAGCAGCCGGGTTTCGTCAAGGCAGAAAGCCTCCCTAAAGGTTACAGAGCGTCAATTCAGATCCATAAAGGATCAATCCATAAAATTGAGAAGAAGATTCAACTCAAAAACCCTGAGAATTCACAATTCTTCAAACGTGGTTAGGGCGGTACGAAACTCAACTGGAATACGGCACGGTTTACGTGTTTGGTAGTTGAAACATATTAACGGGGTTTCCCCCTCAGCAGTCAATTCAGATTCCCGCTCAATACGGTATTCCATCACCCAGTTAGAACGTTTCAAATCCCTCGATTTGACACCGATACGCAACTGCTCACCGAGAAACATCTCTTTACGATAAAGAACATGTGCTTCCGGCATAATAATCCCGCAGCCACCAAGATCAATCTCAGAATAAGGTCCAAGACCTGCCAAATAAGCAATTCGAGCATCCTGAAAGAAATTCAATACAGCTGAATTGGCGACATGTCCACCATAATTAATATCGGCAACCCCGACGCGATAGGAAAACTGGAAAGAAAAGTTATTCATCTTACATTCACCATTATGTTTGGCAGGAAGGACAATAAAAAGTAGAACGCTGCCCCAACTTCTGGTTGTGGATCAGCTGACCACAAATCACACAGGGTTTACCAGTGCGGCCATAAACCTGTAGTTGTTGAGTAAAATAACCCGGTTTACCATCAGCCTGGCTGAAATCATTAATCGTTGTGCCACCAACACTTATTGCCTCGTTTAGAATTCTCTTAATTGCATCTACCAAGACATTATAACGACCAAGCCCTACCCTCCCTGCCGCACGATCAGGACGAATTCCCGCACGAAACAGAGCTTCACTCGCGTAAATATTTCCGACACCGACAACTGTCTGCTGATCCATTATAAATTGCTTAACTGACAACCTTCTCCCTTTAGCAGCAGTATGGAGATAACTCCCACTGAAAGAATCGGTCAATGGTTCAGGTCCAAGTTTATGGAGCAATTTATGATCGTATGGATCATCCTGAGTAAAGATAAATGCGCCAAATTTACGTGGATCAGTTAATCGGAGACACTGCCCGTCGGTAAAAATCAGATCAACATGATCATGCTTCTGTTCCGTTGTTCCCGCCGGGACAATCCGCAAACTACCCGACATCCCCAAATGTAGAATTATTGTTCCTCGATCACAGAACAGCAACAGATACTTGGCACGTCGCTCAAGTTTAAATATTTTCTGCTGAGGCAGTCGATGACATAGAACCGGATCAAGCGGCCAGCGCAATTTAGCGGTACGAAATACACACTCAAGGATGGTTCGATTAGTTACATAGGGGGCAATTCCGCGTAAAGTCGTTTCAACTTCTGGCAATTCAGGCATAACTAAAAACAGATCTTTTGCATCGCATTGTCAAAATGACAAAAATCAATTTGATCTGGAGAACCAGAGTAGTCATCCATTCCCAATTTTTGTGCTGAATGGTAACGCCAATCATTACCTATCTCAACGAGCAAAGCTAATTCATAAAAGAACTGAGAGCCATTGTCTGTCGCGATCTCCATAACCAGGAGTGCTTCCAATCGTTTTTCATCAAGCACCCGCTGCCGCGAGCACTGCCAATTTTTCATTTCAATGGAGCCCAACTCATGCCGGGCAAAACGGAGATAGGCATTACGGTTGCTAAACTGTTGCCGAAATGGTGCATCCTCATGATAACTATCGTAGACAGCAGCATAGTCACCGTCTTTCAAAGCAGAAAAACGAGTTTCTAAAAACTGTAAAACTGTCATTCTTTTAACCTCGGATCCAGTGCATCACGAATCCCCTCACCGAGAAGATTGTAACCCAAAACAGTTATCAAAATTGCCAGACCAGGAAAAACCGACAACCACCAGGCACTACCGAGAGTTTGCTTGCCGATAATTAACATATTCCCCCACGAGGGAGTCGGCGGTTGCACACCAATACCAAGAAATGACAGGGCACTTTCAGTTAAAATAGCACCAGCGACACCGAGGGTTGCCGAAACAATAACCGGAGACATTGCATTAGGCAAAATATGGCGAAAAATAAGACGTAGGTCAGAAGCTCCCAGAGCCTGCGCAGCAAGAACAAAATCACGCTGGCGCAAACTGAGAAACTCGGCCCGAATCAGACGCGCGACCCCCATCCAGCTGGTCAATCCAATCACAATCATAATGTTCCAGATTGATGGATCAAGAAATGCAATCACCGCGAGAATCAAAAAGAACGTTGGAAAACAAAGCATAATATCGACAAATCGCATCACCAACGCATCAAGCCAACCACCGTAATAACCAGCTAAAGAACCAAGAACTATCCCGATTAAAGTTGAAATCCCAACTGCAACAAATCCAACTAACAGTGAAATCCGTGCGCCATAAAGCATCCTTACCAACACTTCACGTCCTAAGTCATCAGTGCCAAAAGGGTGTTCCATACTTGGAGGTAAAAGACTCTGACCAACATCTATAGCGGACGGATCAACACGACTGAATGAGGCAACAGCAGCCATCAGGAACATAATCAGGACAATTCCAGCACCAACTAAAGCCATCCGGTTGCGCCGCAACTGCCGCCAGACAACATCAAAAAGAAAAGTATGCTGAGATCGTAGCGTAATCAATTAAATTTCACCCGTTCGACATCAAGCACACTCAGAACACCCTTTTCTTTCAATAGATCAAGTAAAAGATCAAGACGCGGATCATGGGGGGAGATATCTTCAAAATTGACCATCCCATGCTCAACGATATGGCTTTCAACCTCCGGGTCAGGTGGCTTTGGCACCTCTTTTGGGATATTATTTTTAATCGCCTGGCCAATTTCTGATTCTACAGCCAACACTGGAATAACTTTGCATCCAGTTGCAAATTGCAAATCATCAACCAGTTTAAGGTTTGTTGGATCAGTCATCGCCACACGCAATATTTTTTCGTTGCCAGTTTTACGTAATTCAATCGGGATAACCATCAATTCAATCATCCGATCAACCGACAATAACGCCATAAGTTGCACTGGTACTTGGAGCTCCTGTAAAGAAACCCGCGAGAATTTCACCTGAGATTCCAGAAATTCTGTAATTGTCTCTTCAGGCAGATAGCCAAGTTTAACCAGAGCGCTACCAATTTGTCCTCCAAGATTACGCTGCATGGATAGTGCTGACTCAAGCTGAAACTGGTCAATCAACCCCGCTTCCAACAACATTTCGCCCAGACGATTTGCATTAATTTGCATAGAACCCCCTATTTCCCCTAGATACTTCCATCAGGCTGAATTTTCACCTTGCTGACTGTGACGAATACGTGGATCT
>JAOZLQ010000215.1 GCA_029934755.1 Desulfuromusa sp.
CGTTGAAACAGTTTCTTGATGAATTGGGCTATCACTATATTGAAGAAACAGATGACCCCGCCTACCAGCTTTTTTTATAATAAAATCCCCGATAATTCCCGGGGATTTTATTCTCCATCTCCAGAGCTGCTAAAATCTTTAACTCTCTTTCCAATTTGGTTTACGTCTCTCCAAAAAAGCCTTAACCCCCTCTTCTGCATCGTCTGTAGCACAAAGCGCAGCAAAGAGATCATCCATACTATCCAGTCCCTGATGATAGGGAACATCTTGCAGTCGTTTAAGACCTTCCTTGCCGATACGTAAAGCAATCGGGCTCTTAGATATCAATTTTTCTGCCAACTCAAGAGTCGCAGCTTCCAGATCGTCATCAGCGACAACCTTATTGACCAGACCTAGCTTTTCCGCTTTTATAGCGCTAATCATATCCCCAGTCAAAACCATTTCCATGGTTTTTTTCTTCCCGATAATCTTTGCCATTGGAGCTGCTGGCCCTAGACATATCAGCCCGACATTAATCGCAGTCGTACCAAATGTTGCCGTTTCTGCAGCAATAGTCATATCACAACCAAAGGACAGACCAGCACCGTTGGCCAAAGCAAACCCCTGTACCGAAGCTATCGTTGGCTTATTCAATTTATCCAAAGTGTGATAAAAAGCATCGATCCCGTATAAAAATTTTCTATATTCTTGATGCGATTTGTCCTTGAACTGATCCAAGGAAATTCCGGTACAGAAATGCTTGCCAGCAGCATTAATGACAATTACTCTGACATCATCATCGTCTTCCATATTCCACAGTGCTTGATCCAACTGATCAGCAAACTCAGGAATGAATGTGTTCATTGCCTCAGGACGGTTCAAGGTAATAAAACCGATACGATTTTCCTTGCGGGTTAAAATCAACTCTGTAGCCATTGAATCCTCCATTAAATAATAGAACCATGTTTCTATATAGTCTAAATCAATAACCCTGCGCGGGGGAACAGTTTTTTAATAATTTTCTCTCTTGCAACCATTTAAAAAATAATATATGATTTTCCGAATGTGTAAAGACCATTTCATTTGGAGGAAAGTGCTTTGCCAATATTTGAATACCGTTGCGATCATTGCGGGCAAACAGTTGAAAAGATACAACGTAATCCACTGACTGATGTTCCTTGCCCTGCATGCGGAAATTCAGCATCACGAACAGTATCATTGACATCAGTAGCAACTGCAAGTAGTGGCGGAGCCTGTAGTGTCCCGGCTGGAAGCGGTTTTACCTGAGGTTAGTTGGAGATGGCGTGTCCATCTAAATCAATATAAATTCATTGTGGGATTGTATTTATAGTATCCCGAGAAAATCAACAGAAAAGAAATGGAGAGAAACAAACATGCTGACAATTACAGATACAGCACGAGACAAGTTCAAAGAATTAATGAAGGAACATACGGGTAAATTTCTCCGGGTTGTTTTTGAAGGCTTTGGCTGAGGCGGTCCCAGTCTGGGATTGGCTCTGGATGAGTCAAAAGATCAAGAACAAACCTACACTGTTAATGATATAGAGATATTAATTGACACCAATGTTCTACCGCATACCAAGGGAAACCAGATTGATTATATCAGCAATTCCTATGGTCAGGGGTTTTCTATCGCTCCTGCTGCTGGCAGTGCTTGTGGTGGTTGTACTGGCTGTTAAGTTTATTGCTTGAATATATTATAAAAAAAGAGCCTCGTTTCAACTGAAACAAGGCTCTTTTTTATTTAATACGACTCAGTTTATAACAAATTGAACCGAGTTAGTAATTTTACAGAACCAAAGTAAGATGCAATGATGAGCAATACCCATAAAATCAACGGAATCATAGTGTCCTCCTATTAATAACTTTTCTTATCAGCATTCAATTCTTCCAATGTCAGCTTCTGACTATCCATCTTCCTCCACGCCCAAGTAATATACCCAAGAACAACCGGAACCAATAAAGCGACATAGGTCATTATGGTCAGGGTGTAATGGCTACTGGATGCGTTATAAATAGTCAAACTGCTGTTCAGGTCAATCTTTGACGGATAGAAGGCGGTGTTATTGTAACCTGCCAGAAAAAAGATGGCCAGACAGGTAAGAACTGTTCCAGGCCCCGACAACCAAATTCCGCGAACAGATGCGGTAAATCGATTCAACACCACACCAAGAACGACCAGAACCAGACCAACCAGAAGCAAAATCAGATTTAATGGCATCTGCAAGAGATTATGCAGATATTTATTCGCTTCCATCACAACAGTACCATCGGCTGGATTAACTGCATAACCATCCATCAGAAGAAGATTAATCAAGACGTAGAGCAGAAATGGCAAAGCACAGAGTAAATTATTAAAAGAAGAATTCTTAAACTTTGCAACCAGAGAATCATGCCCCAGGTTGTTAGCCAGATAAAGTGCACCAAGAGTTCGTGCCAAGAAAACTACGAAGAGGCCAAAGCTCAAGTTAAAGAAACTAAATGCCGCTTCCAAGCCACGCAACGGATGATCCCAAAAAACCAGATTATAATCGTTGAGAGTAAAATTGGAGCCGGTAAAGAAGGTTCCAACTGCGATACCTATCAGCAAAATCCCAACCGAACCATTAATGAATAGAAAGGCGTCATAGATACCCTTACCAAGAAAGTTATCTGGTTTACGCCTATATTCGTAGCTAACGGCCTGAATGATAAAGGTGAATAGGATAAGAATCCAGACCCAGTAGGCCCCGCCAAAACTGGTAGCGTAAAAAAGCGGGAATGCCGCAAAAAGAGCACCACCAAACATAACCAAGGTCGTAAATGTAAGTTCCCACTTTCGACCGAGAGAATTGACCACCAGAATTTTTTCATCTTCAGTCAAAGAGAGAGTTGAAAGAAGGGTTTGTCCACCTTGGACAAAGGTCAGAAAAATAAACAAAGACCCAACCAAGGTAGCAATAAACCACCATAATTGCTGTAAAGTCATCCAATCTAAGCTGCCAAACATAATCAATCTCCTTCCGGACCAATAGAAATTTGCTTGGTCATTATTTTAAGCTCGGCAATCAGCAAAGCGGTAAACAGAATGAGGA
>JAOZLQ010000080.1 GCA_029934755.1 Desulfuromusa sp.
AAGAAAATCACGAGGGAAAAGGATTGCTGGGAAAATCCTGATCATCCATTCCACATAAGATAACTAGAAGCCTGTTGCTTAACATTGCAACAGGCTTTTTTTATGATATCAGGTTACCGGGAAGTATTTCTGCAGTGCTTCTAGGGATAGTTCTATCTCGGTTAAATTGTGATTTTCAAGAGTTATAGTTGGGGGGATCTCAGTCGTTTTAAGCCATTCAAAAAGGGTTGAAAAGGGAACATTGCCTTGGCCTACAGCAAGATGTTCATCTCGTTCACCATGGTTATCATGCAGATGAATATGTTTCAGATAGGGGGCTGTTTCATTTAACCAATGAATCAGTTTTCCAGCAGCAAAGATGTTCCAGTGGCCGATATCAAAAACATGCCCCAGATGTGGGGAGTCGATCATGGAAAACAGCCGGGTAAAAACCTCTGGAGTCGTTTCATAAATATTTTCAATACAGATGGTACAGTCAATTTCAGCTGCACGGGCTAGAAATTCTGGCCAGAATTTGAGGCTGTTTTTGAGCCAGAGGTCGAGTTTATTTTCATCATTTCCAAAAGCCAGACCAGGATGAAAAACAATGCGCCGGGCGCGAAGTTTTTCTGCTAACTGCAATGATTGATCTGCGGTTTTTAAGGATATATTACGAATTCGTCTTTTGTTGGAACCTGGATTGAAATTACTGAAAGGTGCATGTAGGGTGGTGCTAAGTCCTTTTTCCTGCAACTGAGCCGCACAATCACCCAGTTGGTTAAAGTCTAGGGAGTCCAACAGGACTTCTTGGCAGGCAACTTCCGGTTGTAACTTTCGGTTGAGCAAAAAAGGGAGTCGTGCCGGTAGCAAGTGAGCAGGAATATAAATATAGAGTAATGATGGATTCATAAAAGTTTGTTCCCCGCAATGAGTTCCAGTTTCTGAATCTCCGGGTATTCACCGAGTGCGATTAAAATATGGCCCGCTTCAATAATTGTATTGGCTGCTGGGTTGAAAATCATTTGCTCATCGTGTTTTATGCCAACAATAATCAGTCCCAAGTTTTTGCGAATGCCTGACTGGCTCAGGTCTTTACCAACAAGAGAGGAATTAGGGGCAACAGGGATTTCTTCCATCTGTAACTCAATATTTTTGCGGCCAGTAGCAATATCGATAAAGTCGACAACTGAAGGGCGTAAAATTGCCTGAGCCATACGGGAAGCACCAATTGTGTAAGGAGAAACAACCTTATTGGCTCCGGCTCTCATCAATTTGATTTCGGCACCATCTTCACTGGCACGAGCCATGATGAATAGATTAGACTTCATACCACGTGCAGTCAGGACAATAAACACATTGGCTGAATCCGATGCGACTGCAGTAATAAGTCCTTTTGCATGATGAATTCCGGCTCGCTCAAGAGACTCATCCTGAGTTGCATCACCTTCAATAAACAGATACCCATCTTCTTCCAATTGTTGACATTGCTTGGAGTCATTTTCTACCACAATAAATGGGAGTGGTTTAGAGGCGAGCTCATGGCTGATCAAGCGGCCGATGCGACCATACCCACAGATAATGTAGTGTTCTCGGAGGCGGCTGATTTTTTTTTGCACTTTTTTTCTCCCCAATATTTGGTAAAGTTGCCCTTCCACCATAAATTGAATCATTGAGCCAATGGTGTAAGCAATGGTTCCAACCCCGAATACAATAAGAAAAATGGTAAAGATTTGACCATTGTGTGACAGGGTGTGGACTTCGTTATAGCCAACCGTTGCTAGAGTGATAATGGTCATGTAAAGGGCTTCGAATATACCCCAATCCTCAATAGCGGAGTATCCGATAGTTCCCCCGCCTATAAGAATGAATAATGTTGTCAGAGAATATTTAACTTTTTTCAACGAATCCATATTTTCTCCTGCCTTATCATTGTTGATGATAGGTTTCTCGTAGGAAAAAAACAAGAAATCACCGGTTAAATAATAAATTACTTAGTAAGTAAGTATTTATTGACAATAATTGCATACAGTATACAATCCGATTATTTATTGACAATAATTGCATACAGTATACAATTCTATTAATCATAAAGAGGAGAATTGTTTTGAAAACTAAACAGATTGAGCATCATCAAACTTTGCGAGAAAAAATTCTTGGGACAATCCGTGATGCAATCCTCAAGGGAGATCTTAAGCCAGGCGAGAAGGTAGCTGAGCCTGAATTGGCAGAGCGGTTTGGTATTAGCAGGACCCCGATTCGAGAAGCTTTTCGCCAGTTAGAGTCCGAAGGATATCTGACCGTGGTTCCGCGTAAAGGTGCAGTTGTCGCCGCGTTGTCGGAGCGGGACGTGGAGGAATACTACGAAGTCAAGAGTATTCTCGAAGGCTATGCTGCAGAACTGGCGGCTGCTAATTTAACAGAAAAAGAGCTGGTAAAGCTGGAATCAATTAACCAACGACTCAAGCAATTAGCACAAAAAGGTGACGTGAAAGTCTTTTTCAGAGTTCATCAAGAATTTCACGAAATTTTTCTAAAATCAGCAGGCAATATTAAATTGTACGATTTAATCTTACAGTTGGGAAAAAAGTTTAATCGGTTGCGGATGGCATCGCTTTCAATTGACGGACGAATGGCTATTTCCGTTACTGAGCATGATAAACTGCTTAAGGCGTTTAGAAATCATGATGGGAAGGCCGCTGAGGCCCTGGTAAAAAAGACTGCCTCTATTGGCGGCAAAATTTTGCTTGCAAGTATGGCCCATTCGCAAGGAGAACCAATCAGCGAATCATTACTCAGTAAGGATCTTGATGTGTATTGATTTATATAGAGTCTGAGATAGTTTCAAATAACAGAGCCCTCCAGAATAATCTGGAGGGCTCTGTTATTTGAAACTACACCGATTTATTTTTCCGAGATGATAGTGCCAGTCGAACGAGAAATTCTACTCAATAAAATAACCTGCTACCCGCCAAATTTTATCTTGTTCACGCATAACAGTAATTGTTTCAGTCAGATGATCCTTGTTTTGAAACTGTGTATCGAAGTAGTAGACCATGTATTCTCCGTCAGGGACGTTTGCTTTGGCCTCTTTGGAATCTCCGGTATAGGTGTATTTGTTCTGTTTTCGCTCAAGCAGATTCCCCGCAACAGAACGAACTGCAGAGAGCCGCCGGACCCAATCTTGTTTCGGGATATCATTCTTCAGGTAGGCTGCACAAGCTTCCCAGCTTAGATCGTATTGTTCGGTATCAAGAAGTTCAAGGAAATGGGTTGCTGCAATACTTGACGCATCAATTTTCTGCTGATCGGGTTTGCGGCTGATACTTGGATAAAAAATAATGACTAATGCTGTCAATGCCAGTAGAGCATGAATACGATATTTTCTAGGGAACACGTTAAGCCTCCAGAAGGTGATGGAATCAAGTCAATTTGAACACTTACTATAATCGGGATTGTTGGACAGAGCAATAAAGTCTTGTAGAAAATTTGCTCAACTGGCAAGGGTTTAACAATATAATTTGTTCGCTTGAGAGTAAATCAAGGATTTGTCCATATTTTTTGGGTAGATTCGAATTCGTAACGGGTTGGGTATTTATATAATAAAAAAATTATTCCAACCCCGATTCGTAATTGAATTTACTGCTCCCCTGCGGATCATGACCTCGCTTAACTGCATCGAGTACCTGTTTTCCCTGCTGGCTGAACGGTCCAAGGTGGGATAGGTCAACAATAAAGTTATGACAACCTAAACTTTCCAGCTCGGCCATATTGGCAATAAAAGAAAAATCGGTTTCGCTGTTGAGCCAGGTTAAACCCTGTCGCTGTTGCACCCGGAAGGCATCATCGCGATCAGACAATACCGGGTTGTCAGAACGGACATTCTTAATTTTTATTCGTGAGGTCAGCAGTGAAACACTGGCGTAAACAGTCATTGCTGTCGGAATAGGCAGTTGGTGGCGAAGGATATCTGTCAGGTTTTTGCGATCATCTTCGATATAAAGTTCTGCTTCTTTGATGCCGATCTCAGCCAATGCGGCAATGGCCTGACTATTGAGAGAAAATAGACGAAAGCTGCTGTACAAATTCATACCATCAATTTTATCAAAGAGAGGGAAATGACCTAGGTTATTAAGGCGAAAATTGCTGAACCCCAGTTGTGCTAATTGACGAATAGCATTACGGGTATCAAGCCAATCTTTATCAAAAATAACAAAAGGGATATCCCAAATTAGCTGGTGTGATCGGCGTTGCAACTTATAGGCATGTTGTAAATTCTGTCCGGTCAAAGGGATCAGAATCTGGTCAACAGTTTGATCCTGTAATATCCGTTGATCTCGTGAATCGCGCAGCTGAATACGGATATGTTGTTTTCCCGGTAATGCCGATGTGAGTGGAAACAGAGCATTACGGGCATTTTGTAGATGGGTCGTTCTGAGGCGCTGTCTTTGTGGCTGATGGTTTTGACGTAAGGCAGCATAAAGTTCCCGCCGGATTTGTTTCAGTTGCTTGGGGGGGATAACAATCTCTGGTAACTCACCACATTCAAATTTTCCTAGGACAAAAGGTTCTCCGGCGGTGGATTCAAAGGTTTGCCGAAGAATTTTATTATCCAGGCCCTGCTGCTGAGCAGGAAAGCTATCGATAGAAAAATGAAATTGCTGTGTTTCAGTCCCAATAGTTGCCGTTAATTGTAACTGTTGTGGACTAACCTCAATTTGTAAATTGACAGTATCTGCAGGGGGGCGAACATTACTTAGCTTCCGGCGACAGGCAGAGTCACTCATCGAAAAGGCGCTGGGAGATGAGACCATAAAAACGCTATCGCCAACCTTAAACAGATTGTTAAAGGTGGAAGGGACACTGACAAAACTGTTTGCCGAAACCTTATTGACGGTCTTTTTCCCCAGAAGCAACTGGCGGATAGTAAAGGCGGTGCCACTTTTATCGGTGGCAGGTTGTACTCGCAACCGAGTTCCCAGATGGAGAGTTTCTTTGGTTTTAAAACTGATTTCTCCACCACGGACTCGAGTGATTTCTCCTAAAAAACGTCCGGTGGACCCTTTGTGTGCCGGAATTGCCATATCGCTTGGTTGTCCGCCCGATAAAAAACCTTGGGTTGGTTGGCGGCCAAAGCTTTCCTTCAGCAATAACTTAGCTTCTTTCAGGATCTCTTTTCGCTGATTGTTCGGAGCATCGAGTACTTGCCGATAGGCTTTAATAACTTTATGGACATATTCGGCACTTTTCATCCGTCCTTCAATTTTTAAACTGCAGATACCTGCTTTTTCCAGATCAGGCAGAAGATCAATGGCGGAGAGATCATTGGGAGAAAAGTAGTAACCTTCCTGCTGGCGATAGCGATGAATGCGGCGACAGGGTTGGGCACAGCGGCCACGATTACCACTTTTACCACTGAGGAAGGAGGAAAAATAACATTGACCGCTGTATGAAAAGCAGAGGGCGCCGTGAATAAATTGTTCCAACTCCAGTGTGGTTTGCTGCCGAATCGCAGCAATTTCATCCAAGGTCATCTCTCGCGCCAGAACTCCACGGGTGAAGCCCATCCGTTCCAGCATTTTAACCCCAGCGGCATTGTGGATGGTCATTTGCGTGGATGCATGTAATTCCAATCCGGGGAAATGATCTTTTGCCAGTTTCCAGACCGCCAGATCCTGTATAATCAGCGCATCAACACCAATCTCTTCCAGAGCACCCAGGGTATCGATCAATTGTGATAGTTCATTTTCTTTTACCAGAGTATTGAGAGCAATATAGAGTTTTTTCCCACGCTGTTGCATATAATGGGTTATTTGTTCAATCTCTTTTAGACTGAAGTTTTTTGCTTTGGCACGGGCAGAAAATTCTTTCAACCCGGTATAAACCGCATCAGCGCCAGCATCAACAGCTGCAAAAAAAGCTTCAAGGCTCCCTGCCGGAGCAAGTAACTCTGGCCGTTGTAATGATATTTTCTGGTTCATATGTAGAGAGCTCAATCTATTTATTCAACAGTTTGTCAAACTGCTGCGGGTTAAACCCGGCAATGTGCTGACCGTTGATCCAGAAGTGTGGTGTTCCGGTAATGCCAACATTGTGAACAATATTTCGGTGTTGAGCTAGTTGGCCAGTATCGATTACAGCAGGAGCAGGCTGAAAATCATATTTGCCGCTGAATACTTCTTCGTAGGCAAGTTCTGGGTCATCTGCTGCAAGGATGTAGCGGGCTTTTGTGGCAGCCTGCGGGTGGAGTTGATCGAGGGGAAAAAGGAACACATAGCGAGTTGTATCATCTCGACCAGCGAAAAAATCAGAGCTGTGGCGACAGAAAGGGCAGTCAGGGTCAGTGACCTCAATAACTTGATTTGGTCCATCGCCAATTTTGATCGCTAAATCAAGGGGGAATGCTTTTAGTTTGGCAGACATGCGTTCATTCTTGCCATCTTGAGTCAGATTATGTGCGTCAGCAGTCCAGAGATCACCTATAAATATATGCCCGGAAGCAGGGACAAAATAGATAACTTCATTATTTTCAACCACAACTTCATAAATTCCGGGCACCGGGGTTGGGTTGATCTGTTGATATTTAATCTCTGGATGATAACTGGAAAGAGCGGCAGCGATGTTCTTTGATTCTTCGTGAGGCTGAACTGCACAGGCACTTATAAATAGAAGGCTTAACATTAGTGAAAGAATAAAACGTGACATGAAATGACCCCTTAAAAGTTTTTTTCGAGCATACACCAGTCGTTGATTCAGGAAAAGAGGCTCCAGTGATTTTGTGATCGAATATTGAGCAAGTATTGCAATTATGCTCTACTGGGTTCTGGATCATCTTAATATCAAACTTTTAGGTAAAATTCTGGAATGTAGAAATCGGTTTTTTTGTTTTGAAATGAAAGATTAGTGCTTGACCCTGATGAGATATAAAGGCTATCGTGCGGTTCATAAGTAGCTGATTTTGCTGATATTTAACTTTTTTTTGTGATAACTAAACACGATTTGTTTTTTTCACCTATTGAGGAGGTTTCAGATGAAAAAGGTTTTGGTTTTATTATTGTTATTCGCATTGTGTTTACCGGTTTCCGCTATGGCGGCCGGTAAAAAAGATCCGTTGGCTGCATGGCAGACAACATTTGATCCGAGTGGCGCAAAATACACCTATATTCTTTCGAATATTTCCCATCCTGTGATCGAAGGTGTTGCGGCTGGTTATCGGATTCGCGATAAAGTATGGGAGAAGACCAATGGACAGATTTATGTAGATTACCGTCCGCTGGCCCAGTTAGGTGGCGAAAAAGATGTTATCAGCAAGTTAAAGCTTGGTGCGGTGCAGGGAATGCTCAGTTCTTCTGTTGCAGCTGCCAATGTGTCAGATCGCCTTGGGATTGTTAATCTTCCTTATGTTATCGACACCTTTGATAAGCTGGATACTTTCCGTAATGATCCGGAACTCTGGAAACCGTTTTCTGAGGGTGCTCTTTCTAGAGGTATCTACGTTGCTGACTTTACCGGCTATGGACCCTACGGTTGGGCGACAACTTCTCCGGTAGATACTCTTGCTGCTGCTAAAGGGATTAATTTCAGAGTTGCACAAGCTCCGGTCAATACTGATTTCTATAAAGCTTGGGGGCTTAAGTTTACGGTTATGCCTTGGCCTGACGTACCACAGGCGTTGCAGACCGGTGTTATTTCTGGACTCGATCACACCGCGATCGTTTGTAATATCACCAAAAAATTCACTATTGCTAAGTCTTTTACCGAGCTAAACTATGCGCAGGGATTGTTTGTTCACCTGATCAACAAACGTTGGCTCAATAAATTGCCAGCTGATTTACGTACAATCTTCCTGGATGTTATTACCGAAGAGAGTGCAGCAACACGAGAAGCCACCCGTAAGCAATACGAGGTTCAGGTGGCCAAGGCAAAAGAAGCAGGCGTTCAGTTTTATCAGTTATCAGACGATGAGATTAATGAATTAAAAAAACTTGCTGAACCAGTTCTGGAAAAATGGGGGCAGAAAATTGGTTCCGATTATTTGGCTAAGGTTCGAGCAAAGCTTGGCAGTTGATTGCTAAAACTGTATAATCGGTTCGTTTTGCGGGGCCGGGGAGGAAGCCCTCCCCGGCCCTATTTATTTCTGAACTGAAAGAAACTGAACATGCTTAAAAAAGCCTTTAAAACCATCGACCGAAGTTTCCTTTTTATTGAAGACTGGTCGCTGTTTATTGCTGTTTGTATCGCGTTATTCACTGCAATGGCTAATGTTGTGTTGCGTAAGGCAACTGATAACATCAGCCTTTACTGGTCGGATGAGGTGGTTCGCAAAGTTATCTATTTTTCCACTTACATTGGTTGTGTTGCCGCGATTCGCAGCCGTTCATTGATCCGTATCGATGCCCTGCCACAAATTTTTCCGGTATTGAAGAGACCACTGACCCTGTTTTCTCATCTCGCAGTTCTGTTATTTGCTGTCATCATGATCAATCTTGGTTGGCAGATGACGATGATGATGTTCCAAGATGAATATGCCAAAACTACCACCTTGCGCATACCTGAATGGTACTTTTATGCCATTCTCCCAATCATGGGGGTGATGATGTTCTTACGGACGCTGGTCGTTATGGTTGAAGATTGGCATAATAAACAAGATGTGACTGGGGAAAAATAATTATGGATACCAGTTACCTGATGATTCTTGGTCTGCTTCTGGGCTGTCTTGCTTCAACCATTCCGGTCTTTATGGCGCTGTTTTTTACCGGCACCTTCGGTCTTGTTTATCTGCTTGGAATTGATGCACAGATTGTCATCGAAGTCCTTTACCGTAGCATGGATAAGTTTGCTCTGGTGGTGGTGATGTTCTTTGTCTTGTGCGGCAACATTATGACCACCGGCAGTATCGTTGAAAAACTGATCAAAACTGCCAATGTGCTGGTTGGTTTTCTCCCTGGTGGGCTGGCGATGGCCGGTATTCTGGCCTGTGGTTTTTTTGGTGCGATTTCTGGATCGACTGTTGCGACGGTGGTTGCCATTGGTGGTTTCATGATTCCGGCATTGGTCGAAAATGACTACGATGAGCAGTTTTCAGTTGGGATCATGACTACGGCACCGATCCTAGGAGTGGTTATTCCCCCATCGATTGCCATGATTCTTTATGCCATGGTCAGTAACGATCCGCTTGAAGCACTATTCTTAACTGGTTTTGTTCCTGGTCTTATGATTATGGGGGCGATGAGTCTTTATGCATATATTGTCTGTAAGAAAAAGGGGTTAAAAACTACTGATCGACCAAGTTTAAAGGAAGCCTTAACAGTTATCAGGGAAAGTATCTGGGCATTGCTCCTGCCAGTCCTGATTTTTGGCGGGATTTATTCGGGGTTGTTCACTGCCAATGAAGCAGCTGTCGTTGCCTGTTTCTATGCCTTCTTTGTTGAAATCTTTATCCACCGCGACATGAAATTACTAGATGTAAAGCGGGTGGTTGTCTCTTCGGCAGTCACTTCTGCGACCCTGTTGATTATCGTTGCTGGTGCTTCGGTTTTTGGTGAATATCTGACCTTTGAACAGATTCCTAACAAAATTGCCACGGCGGTTGTCAGCAGTATCTCTTCTCCCTGGGTGTTTCTCCTGGCGGTCAATATCCTGCTGCTGATTATCGGTATGTTTATGGATATTATTTCAGCAACCTTGATTTTGACCCCGATTTTTTTACCATTACTTAGCAAGTTTGGTATCAACACCATGCACTTTGGTTTGCTGATGACTATCAATCTGGGGATTGGTTATTGTACCCCACCCCTTGGGGTCAGTTTGTATATCTCGGGGGCGATCGTCAACCGTGATCTTGTTTATGTATCAAAAGCAGTTATGCCGTTTTTGCTGATTCAGATTGCGATACTGATGGTCTTGACCTTCTGCCCTGACCTGGTTTTGTTTTTGCCACGCTGGGTATATGGTTAATTGAAGGGTGGATGTTTGTTAGATCACTGAAAAGTAATTTTTCATCAACTCAACCAAAAAAGATAATAATTATGAGCG
>JAOZLQ010000081.1 GCA_029934755.1 Desulfuromusa sp.
CTTATAAATAACCGGTTCAAAAATATCAAGATAGTCAGAGGAGAACACATACCCTTGGCGCAATATTGTTTCAGCTTTTAATTCATCAATTGCAGGGTCTCTAGCCAGATTCTGATAAAACTCAGCAAAAACCTTTTGATTTTTGTCAAACAATCGAGCTCCGATAACATGGGGAGTGGCTGCCAGAGGCTCAAGCGCCAAGGTTGCTGCTTGTGAATCATTGAAAACCATTGCAGCAGTACAGTTTTCACTAATCCCAAGACTTAAAACCTGTGCCTCCTGCAGCAGATCACTACGTAATGACATCCGCTGCAGAGCAATAATGGCAACAAAAGTTAAAAGGAGAACCAGGCAACTGGTCATAGTAATGATAAATATCAGCTTACCCCGCAGGGATAGATTATAAAACAGTCGCTTCATATCAATCCCCGTTCCTGATGACTTCAGTCGCTAATGCGTGAAGCTTTGAACTGATCTTCAAATCTACTGAGAGTGAAGCATCAAGATTGATAGCAAAACGAATATTTTTCCTCATTTTCAGCAAACTGACCATTCCACCTCTTCTGGCAAAGCTCTCAATATCACTGACAGTTAAAACTGGTGAATCCTGTAAAACAGTCAAGATTTCATCAACATGATAATCTTTGGAGTGGGTAACATATAAGATATGCCCCCCCTGATAGTCATCCATTGATGCCAAATAATAAATTTTGATAGGGCGCTCCCCTAGAAATTGTCCTTCAAGCGACTCAAATCCAGCGGCAACACGATCATTGCCAATCACACAAATAACCAACGGAGCTTTGGCATCGACAAAAGTCCCATCAGGCCATTTCACAAACTTGGCAACATTGTAGGTAATTGCAGCTTTGAGTTGGTTTTCATCGTAGGTTTCTGCCGCAACGATAGGCAGCGGGAACCCCACTAAAATTAAACCCAGTAGCAGCTTATGTAACAGGTTCCAGATTCTCAAAATTTGTAATTAACCCTAAAAAAGAGACCACGCTCAAGCTCGGATGACACCATACTGATCACTTCTGAGGTCAGTTGTTTTTTATGGTCATGGAGCAAATTTTGGCCAATCAGTTCCAATTGCCATTGTGGTGTCGGTTGCCACCCGAAACGGATGCTGAGATCCCAGATCTCCGGCTGATCCTGCACCGCAATTTCATCGGTGTAGGTCAGCCACAAGTCAGTTTCGACATTGTGGGGCAAATTAAAACGTGATTGTAATGAAGCCTGATGGCGTGCATAAAAGCTATTTAGAAATGCTTCCAGCTGCCCAGCAAAATCGAAGTTCATCTCCATATAGCTATACGACCCAAGCAGTTTCCAAGCATCGGTGAGTTGCCATTCCACCGCAGCTTCAAACCCGTAGGTGCTTCCCTCTAACTCGTTATTTGCTGTCCCAATAAGCTCAATATAGGCACCAAGGGCATCCACAATAACCGTTGATTCTGGATCAGTCCCGGTTCGCAGTTTTTTATAATCATTATAGAAAATTGAAAAGTCGACACTTAGCTTCTCATCCACAAGAGATCTCAAGCCTAATTCATAGGCAGTTAACTCTTCCGCCTTAAAATCATCTGACCCTCTGAAATTATATATTGCAGGTATAGGTGTCGGATTAAGGTCATGCCCCGGAGGATAAAGTGCGACAACAATCTGTCCGGTTGCTTCATAGCGTGCTGGAGTACGTACTGCACGCGATACGGCCCCCCACAGGGACACTGTTTCAGAAACCTCCCACAACAGGCGCCCATTCGGTTGCACTTCCCAGCCAGTAAAATCATTATGTTCAAATTTACTTCCCAAAGTCAGGGTTAGGTTTTCCAGCAACGCATAGTCATCCTGGATAAAAGCACTGTATAAATTGTACCGATCACTGGCCGGGTCAATAAAAAAGTGTGAATGCGCGGTCGTGTCATCAAAATAAGTTCGTATGTTTCCTCCCCAAGTGAGTTTATGTCCAGGGCTGAATTCATAATTATGTTGGAATTCAGTATCTAGAACTAGCAAATCTTCATCATAAAGTGCTTCTTCCCTATGACTATAGTCAAAATAAAATTGGAAAGAATAACTCGATTTCTTATTTAATTGACGTGACCAGCTTGTCAGTAGATGCCCCCCAAGCATATTTGTATCATCATTAAAAAGGTGGTGATAATCTCCTTCGTGGCTAACCAGATCAAAATTAGCACCGTTTTGTCCCTGATAAAAACCACCCGTAGTTTTTCCATTCCAAGTTTGACCGGTATAATCCCAACGAAAACCAACGCGCCCCATAGTCATGTCATCATCAGCATCCGCTCCGTTCAATTGACTGTCGTCACGAATAAAACCTTTAGCCGTCAAGCGGAGATAACTGTTGGAACCAACCCTTGAACTCTGCATCAAACTGAGACCACCCCGTTCCTCAGTACCAACCCAGGCGGTTACCTCTGTTCCGACAGTCTCCTCAGCAGAGCGGGTAATAATATTAATAATTCCATTGACCGCATTGGCCCCCCAGAGAGCCGCTCCCGGACCACGTATCACTTCAATGCGATCAATTTCCGCCAGAACCAGATCCTGCACATCCCATAACACCCCAGAGAAAAATGGCGTATAAACACTGCGGCCATCAATCATAACCAGAAGTTTATTGGCAAACTGCCCACTAAAACCACGAGCACTAATTGCCCAACGATTTGAATCAAGTTGCGCAACATTCACACCCGGCACCATTTTCAACAATTCGGGGACACTGTTTGCACCTGAACGGCGGATATCTTCTTGATTAATGACATAAATTGCAGCTGAAGTTTTCAGCAAGCTGGTTGGAACCTTTGCGGCAGATGTTACCTGTAAAGTCATTAACTCTTCAAGTGACATCTCCATGAGACCTTTTGACCAGACAGGTGTTGTGACAAAGCCAGATACCAAGCATAAAACTATTAGCAATCTGGACAAATAGCTGAAAAGATCGGGATGTTGAAGTTTAACCCACATAAGATTCCTCACATCATGGCAAACTAAGAGAGACAGGATTAATCAGTATAGATTAAACTAAACAAATGTCAATAATATCCTCGATGTCTTACAGAAAAAATTAAGCTCTAAAAGCATAATTAAATTCTGATGACAACAAATGCTGATCAACAAAAGACGCGAAAGGAGAGTCGCTACTTCGAGTTTTCAATATTGTGAATGCAAAAACGGGTCAAACTGCAGAGAATCCTGTCGATAAAGTCTTAAGGACCGGAAAGGTCGTTGGTCTTGCGAACCATACAGTTCTGATTGCTAAAAATGGTCGGGAATCACAGATAGCAGATTCAGCTGCACCCATTCACGACAAAAATGGTGAAACAATTGGTGTCGTACTAGTTTTCCGCGATGTAACTGAAGAATACCTGATGCGTGAAGTACTCCAGAAAATGCAACAACTTGGAAAAATTGGTACCTTGGCTGGTGGCATTGCCCATGATTTCAATAATATTCTTTCCGGAATCTTCGGCAATATCGCACTAGCTAAACGACGCGCTGAAGCAAATCATCCATGCCTGGAATATCTGGATCAAGCCGAAATTAGTGCAACTAGAGCAAAAGACCTAACTGGAAAACTCCTGACTTTTGCTAAAGGTGGTGTACCGATCAAGGATCATGTCAGCCTTGGTGAACTGGTCAAAGATGTCGCAAATTTTGATCTTACCGGCAGTAACATCAAATTGATCTATAAACAAAATGACGATCTTTGGGCTGCAGATGTGGATAAAGGCCAGATTCAACAGGTCTTTTCAAACCTGGTTATCAATGCATCTCAGGCCATGCCGGAAGGAGGGCACCTGTATATTAACTTGCAGAATTATGAGCATTCAGAACCTCCGAATTCAGAAATCAAACCAGGAAAATATATTAAAGCAATTATACGCGATGAAGGATTTGGAATTGACCAAAGCACTCTTACCCGCATCTTTGATCCATACTTCAGCACCAAACAAACAGGTCGCGGGCTAGGGCTTGCAACCGTCTATTCCATCATCAACAAACACGAAGGCCATATCAAGGTCAGTTCTGATCTTGGGCAGGGAACAATTTTCACCCTCTACCTTCCCGCTACAGATATAAAGCTGAGTGTAATAAGAAAAGATATCAACGAAGACATAACGATCAAAGAGCGGTCTATTAAAGTATTACTCATGGATGATGAGGGAACTATCCGGACACTAACCACAGAAATGCTGACCAGATTGGGTTGTACTGTTGAATCTATTGCTGACGGGAGAACTGCAATCAAAAAGTACAACCAGGCGTTACAGGATGGAAATCCTTATGACTTGGCCATCATGGATTTAACCATTCCCGGTGGCATGGGTGGCAAGGATGCAATCACAGACATTCTGCTGATAGACCCAGATGCAAAAGTCATCGTTTCCAGCGGCTATGCCGATGACCCAGTTATTGCACACCATATCGAATATGGGTTTAAAGGCGCAGGCACAAAACCATACACATTGGAAGAGCTTAGAATTGCCATTGAAAATACATTAAATTCAAAGTAACAATAATCCAAGATAAAAGGCCTCTCAAAATTAACGGAGAGGCTTTTTAACCTAAAACAATTATAAGCGATTACCAGTTTTCGCCAAGTAGTTCAAAATGAGCTTTAGGATGGATACAGGCTGGGCACTGTTCAGGTGCTTCGTCTCCAGTGTGCAGATACCCACAATTCCGACAACGCCAGGTCACAGGTTGCTCACGCTTAAACACTTTACCATTTTCGATATTGGCAAGTAGATCACGATATTGTTTTTCATGCTGCTTTTCAGCAACAGAAATGGCATTCCAAGCAGCAGCGATCACCGGAAAACCCTCTTGTTTAGCAGTGGCCGCAAAAGCCGGGTAGAGTTCCGTATGTTCTTCATTTTCACCTGTAGCGGCAGCTAAAAGGTTCTCTGCCGTAGTCCCCATCTTACCAGCAGGATACATGGCTGTAATCTCTAGGTCACCACCTTCAAGAAATTTAAAAAACCGCTTCGCATGTTCTTTTTCTTGATTTGCAGTTTCCTCAAAAACATCAGCAATCTGCACATATCCATCTTTTTTCGCAATACTAGCAAAATAGGTGTAACGAGTTCTCGCCTGAGACTCGCCAGCAAATGATTTCAATAAATTTTTTTCCGTTTCGGTGCCTTTAATACTTGGCGGCATTATTTTCCTCCTTGGAGTTGTTGTGTCAATGACTTTCCACCTGAGTGTGAATAGTCCTATTTTAACAAAATTATATCCGGATAATCCTGTTCTTTAATTTCATTCAACGTCTTACCAGTCGATACGACAATCATTCCAAACAAAATATTATTCTACCAGCAGTGAATTACTATTAACTTTAGCTTAGCTACAACCCAATACTTTTACTTATTTTATAATAATTATTCTTACTGATACGCTCGAAAAAAATACCTGATCAACAATAATTATTTGAGACACTTATGACATGTTCCATAAACTACAATATTTTTTCGATCAATTCGTCCCCAAGAATGAACCTCTTCCGGCAACGAAGCATTGTCAATATGTTGCCATTGAAAATCGATAATTTCATGACACTTGCGACAAATCAAATGGTGGTGCTGTGTATATGAAACTTCAAAATGTGCCTGACTTTCAGATGTTTCAACTTTATTTATCAGGCCAAGTTTAGAAAAAGTCCCTAGAGTGCGATAAACAGTATCTAGTGACAGAGTTGGCATACCAAGAATTAATCGGTGATGCAGTGCTTCCGCGGTAGGATGATCAGTTGACTTCGACAACTCCTTGAAAATCTCAAGCCGTTGTGGTGTCAAACGTATTCCTTTTTCACGGCAGGCCATCACAAATACATCAAGTTGTTTTTTAAAATTCGTCATGATTCTGGATACTCGCTTATAAGTAATTATTCTTAGGTAAGATCTTATCCGACAATTTAGATCGTGTCAAGGAAATCAAGAAGCAAATTCTATAAACCCGGACTGGTGATGATGATTGACTCATTTGCAGAATTGGGGTAAAAATTCAAATCCCAACGCCGCCCTAGCTCAGTTGGTAGAGCAGTTCACTCGTAATGATCAGGTCTCCGGTTCGATTCCGGAGGGTGGCTCCAGTAAACAAAACAAGCACTTACTTAAAAAAAGTAAGTGCTTGTTTTGTTTCGACACATTCAATAGAATTAATACCTTCTATTTGCAGATTTTATCAGGGTGGGGCATGACGACTGATTTAGCAGAACCACAAGTTAAAAAAAAACCTCGCAGCAAACGTCGGGAATGGATACTTATATTTTTTGCCATTCTCCTGCTGATATTAATTCCTCAGTTGGAAACCCGCCTTGTTGAACTAACTTCTCAGCTCCAAATTAGCAACAGCATCATTGCCCTTGCAGTTATTAACCTGAATATCCTGCTGGTTCTTCTTTTTCTTTTTCTTATTTTCCGCAATATTTTCAAACTTATTCTTGAGCGACGACGTGGCGTTCCCGGGGCAAAACTCCGTAGTAAACTGGTTGGAGCATTTATTGCCCTGTCACTGGTTCCGACAATGCTATTATTTTTTGTATCAGCAGGGTTCATCAGCAGCAGCATCGACAACTGGTTTAGTACTCAAGTGGAAAAAGCATTGGATGAATCCCTGGACGTAGCACAAACGTACTATAGAAACTCTGAAGCAAATGCTCTTTACTACGCAGACCAATTAAGCAACCGCATCAAAGAAGGTAAGTTTCTCAACGAAGAAAATCTACCGCAATTAAAGCTACTAATAAAAGAGAAGCAGGAAGAATATAACCTTGGCATTGTTGAGGTATTTTCCTCAACTCAAGAAGAATTAGTCAGGGTTGCAAATCCAAAACTACCCATCATCGAAATCACAACAGCAAGTTCTGACCCTGTTCGGGAAGGACTTCAGGGAATTCGTTTTTCACAGATAACCCCGGTAGGTAAGGCGGATTTAATCCGCGGTATTGTCCCTGTCCAGTCCAACTGGAACCCGAAGGATATTGTTGGCGTTGTTGTGGTTAACTATTATGTGCCCTACTCTTTGATCAACAAAATGAAAGAAATTTCTTCCTCCGTTGATCAGTATAAAATCACTAAATCAATAAAAGGACAGATCCAACAAAGCTATGTCATCGTTCTCCTTCTCATTGCATTGATTATAATTTTTCTGGCGACGTGGTTTGGATTCCATCTCGCTAGTAGTATTACAGTCCCCATTCAAGAATTGGCAACAGCAACAACAAAAGTTGCATCAGGTGACTTAGATATTCAATTACAAACCCGTAGTACCGACGAAATTGGTACTTTGGTCAATGCCTTTAATAAGATGACAACCGACCTACGACAAGGGCGTATTGAAGTTATTTCTACAAATCAAGAACTTCAAAAATCAAACCTTGAATTGGATCGTCGGCGCGACTACATGGAAATTGTTTTAGCCAACGTCACGGCTGGCGTCATCTCTATTGATCGCTCAGGACATCTGACAACTATCAATAAATCTGCAGAAAACTTACTCCATTTCAATGCAGAGAAGATGCTCGGTAAAGATTTTCGAGATGTTATCCCCAATAGCTATATGCCAAAAATCATGGAGCTGTTAAAGGAACTTTTCTATTCAGAACGAGGAACAGTACGCCAACAAATGACCATCCCTATCGGCAACGATAAATACACATTGATGCTCAACTTAACAACGTTGCGTGACAAGCAAAATAATTTTCTCGGTACGGTAGTTGTGTTTGATGACTTGACTCAACTGTTTAAAGCTCAACGCATGGCAGCATGGAGAGAGGTTGCCAGAAGAATTGCTCACGAAATAAAGAACCCATTAACACCCATCCAACTATCCGCCCAACGTCTTCGAAGACGCTATCTAAAGAACTTTACAGAGGATGACAATGTCTTTGATGATTGTACAAAGATGATCAGTGACCAAGTTGATGAGTTGAAAAATCTTGTCAATGAATTTTCTAACTTTGCTCGGATGCCGGCAACTAAACCAAGTGAAAACAACCTGAATGAAGTTATTAATGAATGTTTCATATTATACAGTGAAGCACATAAAAACATATCTTTTCAGCATTCACTAGATCAGAATCTACCCAATACGTTATTTGATCGGGAGCAAATTAAAAGGGTCATTATCAATTTATTTGAAAATGCTATTGCAGCAATTGGTGAAGTTGGAACCATTCGGCTTGAATCCGTCTACAATCATGAACTAAGAATTATTACTCTTACAATTGCTGATTCAGGCTGTGGAATTCCTGCAGAAGATAAAGCACGTTTATTTGAACCTTATTTCTCCACCAAAAAAACAGGAACTGGTTTAGGTTTGGCTATTGTAGCGACCATTATAGCAGACCATAATGGCTATATTCGAGTAAGAGACAACAACCCCAAAGGTTCTATTTTTATAATTGAACTCCCCGCAACTAATCTCAGATAAGGATATTCGAGATGAAAAGTATTCTCATCGTTGACGATGAAAACAGTATTCGTCAAAGTCTAGAAGGCATCCTTGAAGATGAAGGATTTAGGACCTTATTTGCAGCAACAGGAGAAGAATGCCTCAATTTGATTCAGATTGAGGATCCAGATCTAATTTTACTGGACATATGGATGCCTGGGATAGATGGACTGGAAACACTTAAAAAAATAAAACAGACGCGACCTCAACAACTAGTTGTCATGATGAGCGGACACGGGTCAATAGAAACAGCTGTCAAAGCAACTCGACTCGGTGCTTTCGATTTTATTGAGAAACCCCTCTCGCTTGAAAAGGTTTTGTTATCAATTCAAAATGCCATGAAAATTGGTCAACTGGTTGCTGAAAACCGAGCTTTAAAAGAAAAGATTGGCCATGATTATCAGATGATCGGAAATAGTTCAGCAATAGACCAACTCAAGCAACAAATCAAGATGGCAGCACCAAGCGCAGGATGGGTTCTTATAAGTGGAGAAAATGGGACGGGTAAGGAACTTGTTGCTCGAGCAATTCATCAGCAATCAACAAGATCAGAGAAACCCTTCATTGAAATAAATTGTGCCGCGATCCCTGAAGAACTCATTGAATCAGAACTTTTTGGGCATGAAAAGGGCGCATTTACCGGCGCAACTGCAGCACGAAAGGGTAAGTTCGATCAAGCTAATGGAGGAACTCTTTTCCTCGACGAAATTGGAGATATGAGCTTAAAAACTCAGGCCAAAATATTGCGGATACTACAGGAACATAAATTTGACCGGGTCGGAGGAAACAGAACCATAGAAGTTGATGTCCGAGTTATCGCAGCAACTAATAAAGATCTACAGAAAGAAATAAAATCTGGAGAGTTCAGAGAAGATCTTTTTTTTCGTCTTAATGTCCTCCCATTTCAGGTTCCGCCATTACGTAATCGTAAAGATGATATTCCTCGGCTGTGTAATCACTTTCTACGCTTTTTTTGCGGTAAAGAAAGCCGTGAGATAAAATCAATCTCCGATGAAGCATTAAAGGCTTTAATAGCCTATAATTGGCCTGGAAACGTTAGAGAATTAAAAAATCTAATTGAAAGGCTGGTCATTATGACCCCAGGGAAAACTATTAACCCCTCTGACCTCCCACTTGGAATCAATCAAATAAATCCTCAAAGAGAAACGCCTGACCTTGGTAGCACAGTGCTACCTAACTCATACCGTGAAGCAAAAGAGGTTTTTGAAAAACAATTTTTACGGGAGAAACTTAGGAAAAACGATTGGAATGTTTCCAAAACAGCAGAAGAGATTGGTCTAGAACGCTCCAATCTCCATAGAAAAATTAAAAATCACCAAATTGAACCATCATAAACCCTACATCGTCTTCTCTTTCACAAAACACAAAAACCCCATCCCGAATATTTCAGGATGGGGTTTTTCAGATAATTTCGGCAGCG
>JAOZLQ010000082.1 GCA_029934755.1 Desulfuromusa sp.
ACTGAATGTTAAGATCAGGTAGAGAAATGCGACGACAAACCAGATTTCAAAAACTGCAAAGGTGGAGGTGATAACTTCACGGCCACTTTTGGTCAGGTCGGTGATGGCAATAACTGAAACCAACGATGAATCTTTGATCAGGCTGATAAACTGACCGGCAAGCGGTGGCAGGGTTCGTTTGAATGCTTGGGGCAGAATAATATAAACCATTGCTTGGGGAACATTCATCCCTAGTGAGCGAGCTGCTTCCATCTGTCCCTTAGGAATTGATTGAATTCCAGCACGAATAATCTCGGCGACATAGGCACCGGCAAAAATACCCAAGGCAAAAATACCTGATGGGAGCCTGCCAATATTAAGAACTGTTCCGAGAAAGAAATAAAAGATAAAAAGCTGAACCAGTAGAGGAGTTCCACGAATAATTTCAATATAAGTTATAGAAAGTTGTCGTAGAGTCAAATTCTGGGAGACACGGCATAAGCCGGTTACTACGCCGATAACCAACCCAATAATACTGGCGACCGCAGATATCCATAGCGTAACCCAGAGCCCTTTTACTAAAGGGCCTACTCTCCACTGTCGGATTGAACCGATCGTATCACCTTCCATGAGATATTCATCAATTTTTAGATTGGCGGTATCGGTATCAATAACATATGTGTCGGTTTCACCATTTATATCCAGAATGGTAACGACTGTTGACTCACCGTTCTGATCAATTTTGGTAATATTACCATCGGTGGGTGCAGTTTTTACATCTTCATTATGATAAAAGAAATATTGGGGAACCCGGTTCCATCGCCAGGTATAATCAATCCTGTTTGTCGCAACCCAGAGTCCAGCAACAATGCCTAAGAGAATTAATATTGTTAATGATCGCCAAAGCCAATTTTTTGTATAAGTATTCACTTTATCGGAACTTTCTGTGAACAAAATTGAGTATATTAATCAATAAGCGTTCAAAGGTTAAACTCCATAAAAAAAGCGGAGAATATGCAGATGCCATATCCTCCGCCAAACAATTTTACTTATTTTTGAATTTGTTTCAACCAGGCATCACTCTGGATCCATTTACCATAAATTTTATCATAGGTTCCATCACTTCTGACCTGAGCCATGTAGTTGTTCAGCCAGTTCAGGAAATCGTGATTACCGCGACGAATTGCCCATCCTAGTGGCTCATAAGTGAACGGCTTATCGAGATAAACGAGTTTGCCTTCACTCTTTTGCTTGTAGGCAATTTCCATATAAGGGAGGTCATAAACAAAAGCATCAATCTTACCGTTAACCAGATCGGTGATGCCTTCTGCTTCAGTATCAAAAGAAATATAATTACAATTAGGGATCAACCGTTTGGTTGCTTTTTCACCAGTGGTACCAAGCTTGGAACCAACTTTGTAATTTTTGTTATTAAGATCTCTGTAATACTGAACATCATCGGCAATCTCTTTTTTGATCAGGATGGTCTGACCGATAACAATATAGGGATTGGCAAAATTGACTTTCAGGTTTCTTTCTTGAGTAACAGTCATGCCGCTCATGATCATGTCATATTTTTTGGTCAGCAAAGCAGGAATAATACCATCCCAAGCGGTACTGACCAGCTCAAGCTTAACCCCCATAGCCTTGGCAATTCCCTTGGCCATATCAACATCAAAACCGATAATTTCACCTTTTTGGTTGGTCATTTCAAAAGGCATATAGCCAGGCTCCATACCAACGCGCAACACACCACGATCCTGGATTTCATCCAAGGTATCTGCACTGACGATACCGGGAAGTACAACGCAAAGAGCCAATAGACAAGCAAGTACAAGTTTTACATGTTTCATTGTTTCTCCTCCTTAATTAAATGTAGGAAAGCTGAGCCGATACTTTATCGGCGGGATAATTTAATATGATTTACCTTCGTCCAGAAGTTCACTGATGATCATGGGAATTTTGCATTTGGGACAGAGAGGCAGGTCATCAACAGGAAAATAGATAATTTCCGTGTAACGACATTTGGGACAGATAATTTCGACCGGTTCTTTTTTTGAACGATCTGCCCGATCCATCCATATCTCCTTAAAATCAATTAAAAAATCATTGTAATCACAGATTGTTGCTTATACCATAGCGCCTTCGTCAGAAACAAGAAATTAGCAAACATTGTTTGGATTTACATCCTTGTGAAAAATACCCATAAAATAAACAAGCAGCAATTATTTGCTGAATTGATACTAGCCTCTGTGACCTTATTCTGGGGAGCAACATTCCCTATTGTCAAAGATGCAATCACAGAAATGCCGGTATTGGCATTCCTTTGGGTACGATTCGCCATTGCGGCTATCATCTTAGCCTTTTTGGCGGGAAGAGCTGGATTTGCAACCTTGGACCGTCGAGGGTGGACAATAGGAGTCTTGCTTGGGACGCTATTGGCACTTGCTTTTACTTTTCAGACCTTTGGTCTGGAGCGTACATCCTCTGCCAACGCCGGCTTTCTGACCGGTCTTGGGGTTATGTGGGTTCCTTTGTTAGCCGGCCCATTATTAAAAAAACCGGCTGCCCTAGGATCTAAAATCGGAGTAGGTTTTGCACTAATTGGTTTGTTTCTGTTGACTTGGCATACCCCATGGTCAATTAATTTTGGTGATCTACTGGTTGTTATCTGTTCGATATTTATCGCTCTGCATATACTAGGGCTCGATGTTTTTACCAAGGGATACGATAGTAAGGCACTTACTTGCGTGCAAATCGGCACAGCAGCACTTCTCTATTTGATCGGCAGTCTACTCTTTGAACCTGTTTCTTGGCCACAGGAGTGGACCGGATCACTGATTTTTGCTTTTCTCATCACATCTGTCTTTGCAACCGTTTATGCATTTTGGGCAATGACAACTTTTCAAAACCGCACAACGCCAACCAGAGCAGCACTGATTTACACCCTTGAGCCTGTTTTTGCAGCATTATTTTCTATTTGGTTAGCAGGCGACAGACTGACGACAATAGGATGGTTTGGTGGAGTCCTAATTGTCTTCGGAATGATTTTTGCTGAAGCATGGCCTCTTCTTACTGCGACTAAGACCCCTCAATAATAATAAAATATTTTCTGCGATTTCAGGAAGATAGTTTTTTCTTGATGACGATAGGGTTTGAGGGATGAATACTTAGATATTAATAAAGCCGCTTTTGGATGACCAAAAGCGGCTTTATTAATCAGAAGCGAGTACACCGTCATTATTCAAATAATGACAATTTTCCATATTTTTCAGCCAATAGATAATAAAAAGTGACCCGTGATTTATTGCGATTACTGGTTCCCAATTTTTCACAAACAGCATCGATAGCACTATCCAGTTCAGCATCGCTGTCAGTTAATGCGAGCTTCTTTTTTAGAAAGCTATTACGTACTGTTGCCAGTTCAGATTTTTGTGAGCAAGAAACCATAGAAGCGTCTTTGCTTTTCAAGGCGATGCCACAATGTTTTACGACACCTGCGACGGCTGCTTCGCTAACACCTGAAGCATATTTTTTAACATCATCTACATAGTCCATATTTTTTCCCTTAATTTTGACCGTTAAAAGATATAGAACCAAATTAGTCAGACTATACAACATGATTTAAGCATTTGTTGCAAGACAAAATCTCATGAAATGTGTAGATTTATGTGGAATTAGGTGCGACTTGCTATTTTTTTCATTAATGCTAGACTTCACCAGCAATAAAGAGGACTGGTTTAGAAAAACCACTAAACGACTATAAAAAGGGGATTAAAAATGGAACTGTTAAGTATGTTGACTTCCCAGTTGGGAATTTCTGAAGAACAAGCCGTGGGTGGAACAGGAATGCTCATGGGGATGGCAAAAGAAAAATTGGGTGGGGACTTTACTCAGATCTCTGACGCAATACCAGAAGTCTCCGGACTGATTGATCAGGCACCAAGCGCCGGTGGTGGTTTGATGGGAGCTATTGGTGGTCTTGCTAGCGGATTAGGTGGCGGTAAAGTTGGAAGCTTGCTCAGCTTGGGTAGTGGGTTTTCAAAGTTAGGGATGGATGCCGGTATGATCACCAAGTTTGTACCCGTTATCCTCGGATTTGTAAAAGGTAAGGCAGGTTCGGGAGCTATGGATTTATTGTCCAAAGCCCTGAAGTAATTTATTCGTATGGTTTGACTTCGAGCACAAAGGCCATCAGTGTCTTTGTGCTCTTTTTATGCTATTTATTCCGACAATGACAGAGACAATCGAATATTCTAAAAATGATGAATAGAGCTATTTTTATTTTTCTGATTTCCGTTACCTTTTTCTCGTCAGCCGCCGCATTGGCAAGTGATGAATTGATCGTAGGTACGATTGAAAGACCTCCTTTCATGTTTCAATCTGGAGATCATCTGTCTGGTTTTTCAGTGGAATTATGGGATCAGATAGCCAGTGAAATTCCGGTGACATATCGTTGGAAACCTTATCAGCAATTTTCAAACCTGATCAATGACACAGTTGACGGCAAAAATAACCTTGCTATAGCAAACATCTCGATTACCTCGGAGCGTGAGAAACGGGCAGATTTCTCCCAACCTATCTTTGAATCAGGAATGGCGATTGCCGTTAAGAAAGGGAAGGGTAGCTCTTTTTTAAACCTGCTGTGGGAATCAGGTTTTCTTTTTTTCATTGTTGGTGCTTTTGCCACCTTGTTGTTTATTGCGCATATTCTCTGGTTTTTTGAACGTAACGTTGTTGATGCACGGCACGATTACTTTCGGGATGATTATTTTGGTGGAATCTGGGATGCCTTCTGGTGGGCCTTCATTATTATGACAATGGGTGGCTTTGAAAATGAGGTTCCACACAAGAAAATCAGTCGGGCTCTGGCAATGGTCTGGATTATTGTCAGCCTGTTCTTCATCTCTACTTTGACCGCTAAAATCACCACCGCCCTGACCGTTGCGGAGCTGCAAACCGGGATAGAGAGTTACCGGGATCTTTCGGGAAAGCGGGTTGGTGTTACGGTCGATTCATCCCATCAGAAATTTTTGGAAAGCCATGGTATCCGCACCCGTGGGTATGAATCTTTGGAACAGCTCTATACCGATCTCAACAATGAGAATATCGATGCAATTGTCGCAGATTTGCCTATTCTTTCATATTATGCCAGTCATGAAGGTGCGGGTTGGTTAATAATAGCCGGTGAACCCTTTAATCTTGAATCTTTTGGGATACTCTTTCCTGAAGAATCTGTTCTTATTGAAGATATTAATATTGCTTTACTCAAAATCAAGGAAAACGGAACATACCTAAAAATCCTCAATAAGTACTTTGTGAGCAACGTTAGTTTCAATTGATGAACAATTATGTTGTTCAGCCTTTCCTTTTGGCAGCGTTTTTGCCGTTTACTCCATTATACTTTAGGTCTTTATCCTTTACAAAACAGGGCAATCCGGCCTATTGTCTGCGGTTATTTACTTGGACAAAAAACTCGACATCAAACAAAGTTAAACCATAAGAAGAACAGAGATTTAATGAATCAAAAGAATTTACGTAATTTTTCAATTATTGCTCATATCGATCACGGCAAGTCAACTCTTGCCGATCGCTTATTAGAAGCTACCGGCGCACTGACTGACCGGGAAAAATCCGATCAATATCTGGACAAAATGGAACTTGAGCAAGAACGCGGAATCACAATTAAAGCCCAATCAGTGAGGCTTTCTTACAAGGCCAAAGATGGGCAGGATTATATTCTCAATCTGATTGATACCCCCGGGCATGTTGATTTTTCGTATGAGGTCAGTCGTTCCCTTTCTGCCTGTGAGGGGGCAATGTTGGTTGTCGATGCAGCTCAGGGTGTTGAGGCACAAACCTTGGCTAACGTCTATATGGCGATTGATCAAGATCTGGAAATTTTTCCAGTGATTAATAAAATTGACCTTCCCAGTGCAGAACCCGAACGAATCAAGGAAGAAGTCGAAGAAATTGTTGGCATTGATACAAGTGAAGCAATTCTCACCAGCGCTAAAGAAGGAATTGGGATTGACGATATTCTTGAAGCTGTCGTTCAAAGAATTCCGGCTCCAACAGGTGATCCATCTGCACCCCTAAAGGCCCTGACCTTTGACTCCTGGTACGATTCTTATCAGGGAGTCGTTATGCTGATACGAGTTTTTGATGGGACAGTAAAAAAAGGGGAAAAAATAAAGCTGATGGCTACTGGAGGTATCTATGAGGTCCAAAAAGTTGGAGCTTTTAGCCCCCATCCGCTTGAGTTGCCCCAATTATCGGCCGGTGAAGTTGGATTTCTTGTTGCAGGGATCAAGGTCGTTGAAGATGCAAAAGTAGGGGATACCATTACCCATCTACACAATCCTGCAGAAAAAGCTCTTCCTGGCTATCAAGAAGTCAAGCCAATGGTTTTTTCCGGTCTCTATCCCATCGATGCCGCAGATTATGATAATTTGCGCGACGCATTGGAAAAGTTACGTTTAAATGACGCTGCTTTTTCGTTTGAACCAGAAAATTCACTGGCGCTTGGCTTTGGCTTCCGCTGTGGTTTTCTTGGTTTGTTGCATATGGAGATTATTCAGGAACGTCTGGAACGGGAATTTGGTGTTGAGCTGATAACGACTGCACCGACGGTTGTCTATAAGGTCACGACCACAAAGGGACAATTGTTGGAAGTTGAAAGCGCCAATATGCTTCCCGATATTCAACTTATTGAGAAAATTGAGGAACCTTTTGTACTAGCTTCAATTCATGTGCCGAATGATTTTGTTGGTCCGGTGTTGAAATTGTGTATTGAAAAACGTGGTGTCCAAAGGGAAATAAAATATTTAACGTCTAGCCGGGTAATGGTCGTTTACGAAATGCCATTAAATGAAATTGTTCTCGATTTCTTTGATCGTTTGAAATCGATTTCCCGCGGTTATGCTTCCCTTGATTATGAGCACCTTGACTTTAGAATCAGCAAGCTTGTTCGCCTGAATGTACTGATTAATGGTGATATCGTTGATGCTCTATCGTTAATCGTTCATCAGGACAAAGCTCAATTCAGGGGCCGTGAACTTGTATCAAAAATGAAAGAATTTATCCCTCGCCAGCAATTTGAAGTCGCCATCCAGGCAGCTATTGGTAATAAAGTTATTGCTCGTTCGACAGTAAAAGCATTAAGAAAAGATGTGACCGCTAAATGTTATGGTGGTGATATTACCCGCAAACGGAAACTTTTGGAAAAACAGAAAGCTGGTAAGAAACGGATGAAGCAGATCGGAAGCGTTGAGCTTCCCCAAGAGGCATTTCTAGCTATCCTCAAAGTAAAAGAGTGATAAAATTACCATCATATTTTGATTGTAAATTCAACAAAAGAGAAATCAATAATGGCATTCTTTAAAAAGAAAAATACTGAAGTAGGACCTAAAAAACCTTGGTACCGTGAATGGTCAGAGGCCATGATTGTTGCCATTATTTTGGCATTGATTATTCGTACCTTTCTGTTTCAGGCGTTTAAAATTCCTTCCGGATCAATGCTGGATACCCTCTTGATTGGTGATCACTTGCTGGTTAATAAGTTTATCTATGGGACCAAAATACCAGGCAGTGATGACAAGTACCTCAAGTTGAGAGATCCAGAGCGTGGTGATGTGATTGTTTTTGAATTTCCCGGAGACGCAGAAAAATCATTTTTCCAGCGCCGTGATTTCATTAAACGGGTCATTGGTCTTCCCGGAGATCTAATTGAGGTCAAAGCTAAGCAAGTTTATGTCAATGGCCAACCATTTAGTGTGCCTCAAGAACTGCATAATGATCAGGAAACGATCCCCTCTGTTGCCAGCCCCCGTGATTTTGTCGGCCCAGTTAAAGTACCCGATGATAGCTATTTTGTTATGGGTGACAACCGTGATTATTCATTTGACAGCCGGTTTTGGGGTTATGTTCATAAGTCAAAGATTAAAGGACTGGCGTTTATCAAATATTGGTCATGGAATGCAAAAGGTGATTTGCTGCACAAGATAAGATTCAATCGTATCGGTCGACCAATAGACTGATGGCGTCGCAAAAAGTCCGCCCTGCAGCGTTGCAGCGTTTTTCAGGATCTCGACCTACCCTGTGTAGGCCTTCGTCCCTGAAAAAACGCTACGCCTTGTAGGACGAAATTTTTGCTTAACCATCTATTTATCTATTTTATGAGTGCATCGATTTTAACAATTCAACAATTGACATTCTTATTGCTCCGCTGTTAAGTTCTCGAAAATTTCGAAACAACTGAGTCAACCCTTTAATCTGATCCGAGAGGTCAGCAAGGGAGAGAAAAGTGACAAGACAACTTAAAAAATATCTGAAACGCTGGTGCAATAATTTTGCACCAGCGTTTTTTTGTGCCTGATTTTCACTTGGGAGGTTTGAGATGGCTGCTGAAACAATAGAAATTCTGGATTTGGATGGGGTTAATCGGGCTTTAACCCGGATAGCTCACGAAATCCTTGAGAAAAATGCTGGGGTTGATGACTTGTTGCTGATTGGTATCCGGACTGGTGGAGCATATCTTGCGACTCAGCTACAACAAAAAATCAACGGGATAGAAGGAAAGGACGTCTCTTTAGGCATTATTGATGTCACAATGTACCGGGATGATCTGGCATCACGCAATAACCTGGAGGTAGGGCAAAGTTGCATCCGTGAACCGATAACTGGAAAAAATATTGTTCTCGTCGATGATGTTCTTTATACCGGCCGAACTATTCGAGCTGCGCTGGAAGCCGTTATCGCCCTGGGCCGTCCAAATAATATTCAGCTGGCTATACTTGTTGATCGTGGTCATCGTGAGTTGCCAATCAGACCCGATTATATCGGTCGCAATATACCAACAGCCCAAAATGAACAGATAACTGTTGATTTTGACGATAAAAATGTTCCTCAGGGTGTTCATTTACTTAGAAGTTGATGTGGAGGTTACTCGTATGTCTTTCAATCCAAAGCATATCCTTGGAATAAAAAATCTGACGGCTGAAGAAATCACTTTCATTCTTGATACCGCTGTCAGCTTTAAAGAAATTAATGCCCGACAGATCAAGAAAGTTCCAACCCTGCGTGGTAAAACCATCATCAATTTGTTCTACGAGGCCAGTACCCGCACCCGCACCTCCTTTGAAATTGCCGGCAAACGGCTTTCGGCCGACACCGTCAATATCACCGCTTCTGGATCCTCAGTGGTCAAAGGGGAAACACTAGAAGACACGGCAAAAAATATTCAAGCCATGCATCCCGATATCATCGTCATGCGGCACAACGCCTCAGGCGCATGTCAGTACCTTGCCGACCGGCTCGATTGTTCGGTGATCAACGCCGGAGATGGCATGCACGAACACCCGAGTCAGGCACTTCTGGACGCCTTTACTATCCGCGAGCACAAAGGCTCGATCGAAGGGCTGACCGTGGCGATTGTTGGCGATATTACCCACAGTCGGGTTGTCCGTTCCAATATCTATTGCCTGACCAAGTTGGGAGCCAAGGTTCGTCTGGCTGGGCCGGGAACCATGCTGCCGCAGGGCATTGAGAAACTAGGCTGCGAGGTCTTTAATAACTTGGAAGATGCCATCCGCGATGCCGACGTTGTCATGATGTTGCGAATCCAGCGTGAACGACAGGGCACGCCCCTCATTCCTTCAACGCGTGAATACGCTCGTTTCTTCGGGCTCAATGGCAACAAGATGGATCTGGCAAAAAAAGATGCCATTGTGATGCATCCAGGCCCGATCAATCGCGGTGTTGAATTGGGGACTGCTATTGCCGACGGGCCCCAGAACGTGATTCTCAACCAGGTGGAAAACGGTGTTGCCGTGCGCATGGCGCTACTTTACCTGGTTGCGGGTGGTGAAAACTTAAAAAATGAGTGTTAGGATAGCCTACATAAATTTCT
>JAOZLQ010000216.1 GCA_029934755.1 Desulfuromusa sp.
AATCAAGATCCACTACTGGAGCGGATTGCAGAGGGTTTGTCGAATGAAGAAATACTGAAAATTATCCATGGCCTTGGTCGCGCGATAGAACATGCTGTTGATCAAGGCTTAGAGCATGGCAAACTAGGATTCAATGATGTCTATTTTGGTGATGATGGCCAGGCGGTTATTGCAGATTTTGGAATTGATTACTGCTTCAAGTGTTTCATCGAAAACCAAGAACTGCAATGGTCGGAAGATCAAGCTCTGCAAGATTTAGGGCGATTTCAGTTACAATTATTACGACCCTCAAGTCAGGATAATCTGGGTCGTGAATTTGAGCTATTGGCCGGAATCGAGAATCCAGAGCTGAAAAAACAGACGGAACGCTATTTTAGTGAAAAAGCGGATCGTTATGAATCATTTTCTGAACTGATTGATGCTCTTGGTTGTCTGATGGAAAAACCACCAGTAGAAACCCGCCCGATGGTTCAGCATAAATCACTGGCAGTTAGTAGCAAAACAGGGATAACCGATCAACAACGTGAACAAGTATTGCCGCATGTAAGGCAATTGATCACGGAGAAAAATCACTATAAAACCCTTCTCGATGAAGCCCTTTTAAAGCAGAACAAAACGGCAGATCAGTTAGACCAGACGCTATTAGAGTTAGAGAAATTCACTCAACTTCAACTCATGGCTCCCGAAACCTTGGTACAAGAGGGTCGAAAAAAAATAATCGGATGGGCATTTGCGGGATTTGCCATCGGCGCTATTATGTCTGGTAGTTATGGATATTCGCTACAGCAGAAAAACTTTACTCAGGAAACCCGGGAAAATATTGTTGTAATGCAGGCGGTTATGGAATCTCCGGAAATCAATGAATTAGATATTTTGCCGGCTACCGTTGAACAACCTGTATTGACGAAAGCCCCTTTAATTGTTGATGAGGTACCAAAGATAAGTATTGCTCCTACTCCAGTAATGGAGCCATCTGTCGAGCTGTTGAATAAGGTCCATGAACAACCACCTGTGATAGCGGAGCAGCAACAGCAGTGGTGGCCTGCAGGTCAGGAGTTTACCGTGGCCGTCACCATGGAGAAGCCAACAGAAATATTGTCTGTTGAAAATTCCGTACTGAGTAAATTGACCCACGTGGATCGTAAGGATATTTTTCAGAAATTGTTATATTGGGCCGATTCTTGGTCGGAGCAAGATACTGTTGCATACTTTTCCCATTATAGTGACCGATATTGTCCAGAGCTCGGAGATAGTCGGGAGCACTGGTTGGAAATGAGGAAAGATCGCTTGCAACGTCCAGATTGGATCAAGGTCAATATTCAAGAAATAGGGATACGCAAGCTGGCAGAGGAACGAGTTCAGGTGAAATTTCGACAGAATTATCATTCAAATTTTTATCAGGATCAGATTTGGAAATCACTTAATCTGATTAGCGAAAATGGCATGTGGAAAATTGTAACAGAACGGTCATTGGGGAAAATAGATACTGTGGCAAGTCGATAAATAAAAGCTCCGCAACAGTTGTTGCGGAGCTTTTTGGTTTACCCTCAAAGACACTATGACCGGCAGTTATAACTGCCAGCAACGGTCAAATTTAAGCTTTCATTACGTTCGCGGATTGTGGACCTTTATCTCCCTGAATTACATCAAAAGTAACCCGATCTCCCTCAGCTAAGGATTTGAATCCTTCTGATTGGATCGCTGAAAAGTGAACAAAGACATCTGGACCATTGTCTTGCTCAATAAAACCAAAACCTTTCGAATCATTAAACCACTTTACTGTACCTTCTGCCATGCTTTGACTCCTTATACGTTTATTACGAGGGCAACCGAGACACGATTAATCGCTTCTATCACAGGCAAAATTTAAAAACAACGTTAAATTTTTAATGATAAATAGTTTGTAAAGGAATAAAGCTTTGAAATTCCAATAGTTATGTTCAAATGGTGCCCTTGATTGGCAATATGTGTCTTTATGGATTTCTAAAGATTCTGAAAAAGATATGTCATCAATGAGAATCAGTGCAATGGACTAAGTGATAGAAGATACACAGAACTCACATCAGAGCGGTATTCCAAATCATGTGGATAACCTTGTCATTAAATCTTTTGGGTTTTACTGCTGATGCTCTCTATTCACTAACCAACTTGACTGCGGGCTGGCAAGCTATAGCACATGAAGACCATAGGACCCTGCTTGGAACGTTGAGTGCTTTGTTATTGTTTGGGCTGGTCTTGTTTCAGAAGAGTGGTGGAAAAAGTTTAAATGTTTCCTGTGAATAAAGTTAAGATCAAGATCTTGACCGTATTGATGGTGGCGGGTTTCTATTTTACCCAGTTAGTCAACGGGTTCAATTTGAGAGACTATAACCTGTCCTCCTATGACCTTCCAGCGGATATTGTATCGATCAAATTGCACGGCATACTCTCGTGAATCATTTTTGCCATGGCGGTAGGCAGGTCGTGGATCAAGGGCAAGGGTTTCGCAGAGCATTGTTTCCAATTGTGGAGTTTCATGCTGATATAGAACGATTTGTTTTCGAGCTAAATCAGAAAATTTGACTTGGAACTGTGGTTCAGGAATATTTTCGGCAAAGCCTCCTACTGCCTCAGGAATACAATCACCATAGGGGATGTAGGGTTTAATATCGAAAATTGGTGTTCCATCAATTAAATCTGCTCCCTGTACTTTGAGTGAAACAGTCCCTTTATCAATGGTGATAGCAAGCAATTTGACTGCAGAGAGGCCGAGGGGATTAGGTCGGAAGGGGGAACGGGAGGCATAGACCCCGACCCTTTGATTGCCACCCAGACGAGGTGGGCGAACCGTCGGTTTCCAGCCCTTTTTCCAGGTTTGGTGAAACAGAAAGATTAACCAGAGATGGCTGAACCCTTCCAATCCACGTACTGCTTCCGGGGTAGCAAAACTGGGGTAAAAATCAATCCGGGCATGAACTGATGGTGCCAATCCGGGTTGTCGAGGGGTGGTGAATTTTTC
>JAOZLQ010000217.1 GCA_029934755.1 Desulfuromusa sp.
AGGAACTGGCTCCAGATTTAGCAATTGATGGTGAGCTTCAGGCTGATGCTGCCTTGATCCCCAAAGTTGGAGATAAAAAGGCTCCTGGTTCAAGTGTTGCGGGTCAGGCCAATACTTTGATTTTTCCTGATCTGGATTCTGGAAATATTGGTTATAAATTGGTGGAACGTCTTGCTGGTGCAGAGGCTGTAGGACCAATTATCCAAGGGCTGGCAAAGCCGGTGAATGATTTGTCACGCGGTTGTTCTATTGATGATATTGTCAATGTTTCTGCAATAACTGCGGTTCAAGCTCAAGGCTAATGGTCTTGGCAATGCTTTTTGATATGACTATTAAGGTTTATGTTTGAAAATGAGAATTTTCACCCACATGTTTAGTGAAGCTTTATGATTCAACTTTATAATGTCACTAAAAAGTACAGCGGTGATTCCGTGGCGGTGAAAGATTTGACGCTGCAGATAGGCAAGGGCGAGTTTGTTTATATTACCGGTGCTTCTGGCGCGGGGAAAACGACATTATTGCGAATGCTCTATGCTGCAGAAAAGCCAACGCGAGGGCAGATACTGATTGATCGTCAGAATGTTTCGCGTATTCGCAGCAGACAGATTCCTTTCCTGCGACGAAAAATCGGAGTTGTTTTTCAGGATTTCAAGTTGTTGCAGAGCAGGACAGTTTATGAAAATGTTGCTTTTGCTTTGGAAGCGCAAGGCAAAAAGCGATACGAGGTCAGTAAAAAAGTGTACCAAGCTCTAAAAGAGGTTGGTCTGGAGCATCGTTTACAGCGCAAACCCATGGAACTTTCCGGGGGTGAACAGCAACGGATTGCTATTGCTCGGGCTTTGGTTGTAGATCCTCTGATTTTACTGGCTGATGAACCGAGTGGTAACCTTGATCAGGATGTGACTTTTGAGATTATGGCTTTGTTCAGGCAAGCAAATGCTCGTGGAACAACGGTTCTTTTGGCAACCCATGATCATAGTTTAAATCAACGCTTCCCACGGCGAGTGCTAACATTGGACCAAGGTAAACTGATCGGTGATCAGCAACCATTGTAAGGTTAAATTGAGTATTTTTTGAATTTATAAGATACATCTAAAAATTGTTTATTTGGAGGTTCCAGCAGTGCTGGATAAATTTCGTTATTTTATAATGCGTGCCCTGCGCAACATGCGTCAGTGGCCGTTTCTTTGTTCAGCATCAATTTTGACAATGGCTATTGCTTTAGCAGCCGTAGCAATGTTTTTTTTAGTCGTTGTTAATATCGAACAATTGGCCTTACGCTGGACCAAGGAAATACAAGTTATTGCCTATTTACAAAAAGCTCCAAGTCAACAAAATGTTGCAGCATTGACTATGAAATTGAAACAAATCCCTGAAGTTGAATCGGTCAAATATGTTTCTCAGGGCGATGCTATGCAGCGGTTCAAAAAGCATTTAGGTGCAGATGCCAGCTTGCTGGAAGGGGTGAGTCGTGATTTATTACCTGCTTCTTTTGAGTTGGGGTTGCAATCTGAATTTCGCAATCAACAGGGGATTGCAACGGTTATAGAGCAGTTGGAGAATACTCTTGACGTCGACGACTTGCGTTACGGACAGCAGTGGCTTGAACGTTTCAATAACTTTGCCAAAGTCATGCGATTTGTCAGTATTATTCTGGGTGGATTCCTTCTGTTTGCAGCTTTGTTTATCGTTTCGAATACAATTAAATTAACTCTCTATGCCAGGCGGGATGAGCTGGAGATTATGGCTCTGGTTGGCGCAACGATGCGCTTTATCAAGATCCCCTTTATGCTTGAGGGTGCTATTCAGGGTTTGGTGGGTGGTTTGCTTTCACTGTTGCTGTTAACCCTATTTTTTGTGTTTATCACTTCTCGCGGTCTTAATTCATTTTGGCTGACCCCGACTGATTTTGATCTTCTCTTTCTAACCTTAAATCAACAAATTATCCTTGTTCTCTCCGGTGTTGTACTGGGGGTTCTTGGTAGTCTCTCGTCTTTGCGACGTTTTGTCCGACTTTGAACCTGATGATTAAATTTTCCCCTGTTACCATTTGCGGATTGTTACTATTCTTATTGGTCAATCCCTGCGGAGCGGATCAAATCAGTAACCGTTCACAATTGGAAAAAATAGAGTTTCGGATTAATCGTGCTGAAACTGATTTACGAAATAAAAAGAAATCAGCACTTAATATCAGCAGAGAGCTGGCATTAATCAAGAAAACCCTAGAGCAACTCAATCAGCGGATTGATGAATTCAAAGCCAAGCTGAAAAATCTACAGGGCGATATTAATCATCAGCGAGGGTTGGTTAAAGAAAGTCAGCAAGGGGTTAGAAAGATAAGCTTGCAATTGGAAAAGAGACTGGTTGCTCTCTATAAGGAGGGGGAAACAGGCTCGTTAAAGATTATTTTTTCAGCTGATTCACCGACTGAGATGGTGCAGCAATACCACTATTTAACCAGAGTGCTTCAGTACGATAAAGAGTTATTGACGGATTACCGACAAGCTATTGAAACGCAGCAGCAAAATCTAGCTGAATTGAAGTCTCTACAGCAACAGCAATCCGGGTTATTGGAGAAGGAACAACAGCAGCGACAGGTTGCCGTAAAAGGTAAAAGGTTGCAAGCAAGGTTATTGAATCAAGCACGAACCGATAAAAAGAAACTGGTTACTGAACTAGCTCAACTGAAAGAGAATGCAGCTAAATTAAAAGCATTGATTGCCAACATTGAAAAAGAGCCGATATCTACAACGGGCCCAGTGGCTGGGAACTTTGCTGTAGGGAGAGGTAAACTAGGTTGGCCGGTGGATGGCCGGGTGGTCATCGGTTTTGGTCAACAGAAAGATACTAAACTGGGGACTTATTATGAAAGTAACGGTATTGAAATAGCCACGCCAGTCGGCAGCCAAATCCGGGCAGTTGCTGCGGGTAAAATTGTTTTCGCTGATTATTTCAAAGGTTACGGAAATCTTTTTATCCTCAGTCATCCCGGTGGCTA
>JAOZLQ010000083.1 GCA_029934755.1 Desulfuromusa sp.
GGCAAAGGATATAACTTTGCAGCAGGCAGCAACAGCAGCAATAATATCCACTTTCTACGAAGGTCAAAATAAGAGACGTGCTGAAGCAGCTCAAGCCGGTGAACGGTTGGATAAAAGCAATATTGCGTTGGACAAGGCCAAGGTTGAGCATGAACAAGCAGCCGACTTGTTGAAGATAGCTGCCACCACACGACCTAAGATTGAAGAGAAAAAAAGGCAACGACAAACCCTTGAAGGGAAAGTGCCCAAACTTGAGGAATATTTGCAGGCAGGAAAAGATTTGAAAACTGCAGAAGTACATAGTGCGACTTCCCAGAAAAATTACCACAAAGCAAAAAACGAGTTGGGAACCCTCAGGGAGGTCTTGAGGGATGCGCGACAAGAAATCGATGCGCTACGTAAGGGTGACCGCGATCTGGAAGCAATTAAAGCTGCTGGACAAGCGGTCAGGGTTCTGATCGACACCCACAATGATATTCGTAATATCCAAGCAGAAATCCAGAACAAAGCTCCCAGGATCACCTTGGCGATGCAAGCGGTTGAAACTCAAAAGGGGGAGATTGAGAAAGCCAAACAGAGGAAGAAAGATGCATTTGCTGTTTGGGTCGAAGGTCAGGCGGGTCGGATTGCTGCGACGTTGCAGTCAGGAGATCCTTGCCCGGTCTGTGGGTCGATCGAACATCCTGATCCTCAACGGCATATTGGTGAGAATGTGACCGATGAACAATTGACTGAGCTGGATGAACAAATTGTATTGAGCGAAGAACTTCTGGATCAGAAGAAGGAAGAATTAAGTCATCTGCAGGACGATCAAAGTAAGCGCTTTACCCGCATGGAAACATTGGAACAAACCCTAGGGAGCGAGAAAGATGTTCCCTTTGAAATACTGACCCAGCGGCGGGAAGCTCTCAAAGAAACTTATCTGGATGTTAGTAAGAACAAAGAAGCTATCAGTGCCTTGGAAATTAAGGTCACCGATCAGGAAAAGCTCGAAGGAGAAAATCAAGAAGTACTGGAGCGGGAACAGGATGCTTGGCAAAGAGCAGGGAATGATGTCACCAGGCTGGCTACGGTGGTTGCAGCACTTGAGCGAGAGGTTGCAGAGCAATACCGTGAGCAAGGGGTTTTGGCAGATGAAATCAAGAAACTAACAATGCAGATCGAGGTACTTGAAAATGAACTGAAATTGGCGGAGGAAAACAATCGCAAGGCGAGTGAAGCTTATACCGCGTTCTTCGAGCAGGTTGGTGGCGCAACCGAAGATTTAGGACGATGCAATGCAGCATTCGCTGAGGCCAACAATGACTACAATATAAAGCTAGAGGCTTCATCTTTTCCAGATGAACCAGATTTTCTTGCTGCAATCCTTCCCGCTGATCAGATTCAGGAACTGAAAATCGCTATTGAGTCCTTCAACACTGACCTGGCAATGGCTGATGACAGCTACAAGAAAGCAGTGACTAGCGCAACGGGATTGACTTTTGCCGATCTGGATAAGTTGCAAAAAGCTCTGGATGAGGCGAAAAGAGAATTTAATCATCGGAAAGAAACCAGAATCACGCAGCAAACGACTTTAGAGGCTAAAGAAAAAGAGAAAAAAAGAGCCGAACTGGAGCAGAAAAAGATCGATACATTGGACGGTAAGTACCAGTCACTTGGCCGAATCGCCGATGTTGCTAACGGTAATAACAATAAAAGGACTTCTTTCCACCGCTTCATTTTACAAACTCTGTTGGATGAGGTGCTGGAGGTGGCGTCTCACCGTTTAAAGAAAATGACCAACCAGAAGTTCTACCTGTCCCGCGATGATGGTCTGCGTGATGCGCGCAAGCAGTCAGGTCTGGATCTGATCTTGACCGATACCTTTACCGGAACTCAGCGCTCGGTTAAATCTCTCTCTGGAGGGGAGGGGTTTCTGGCTGCCCTGTCGCTTGCACTTGGTCTTTCCGATGTGGTGCAAGCCCATGCCGGTGGAATCAAATTGGATACTATTTTTATTGATGAAGGTTTCGGTAGCCTCAGCCCTGATGCTCTGGATCAGGTTATTGATGTTCTTAACAGCCTCTCCGGGGAGGGGCGCTTAGTCGGAATTATCTCTCACGTTCCAGAACTGAAACAGCAGATTGGTGCTCAACTTCAGGTTGTAGAAGGTTTAGCTGGCAGTTCTGCAGCTTTTCGAGTGTAAAAAGTCGCATTAAATTGAGAAAATCTAAGAAATTGGTTTATTTTAAATAAATTTTATTATAGAATGCCCTCTGCCCTATTTGGCAATTCACATCATGCTGCGAGCTCTTTGGTTGGAGGTAAAAAATGGCAACAAAAGCTAAATTTGGAATATCGCAAAAATTATTGTTGACGCTGTTAGTGGTTGCTTTGGTTCCCTTGGTTAGTATCTGGTTTATCAGTTATCAGAGTATTACGGGTTTGACTGAAGAAAAAGTTAATCAGGAACTGGCTGCCATTAATAATAATCTGATCACCCATGTTGATGACTGGGTTGATATGAATCAACGGATGTTACTGCAAAATGCTTCTTTAAATGAGATGCGGTCAATGCAATCACGTCTTCAGAATTCAGCCCTGGAAACAATTACCAAGTATTATGATTGGGCTTATCTCGCATTTACTATTGATCCAAAGGGTAATAATATTGGTCGTAGTGATGGTAAAAAGACCAAGTATTATGGAGATCGCACTTATTTTAAACAGGTTGTTGAAGGAAAGCAGTTTGGCCAACAAATTTTGATTGGTAAAACTTCTGGAAAACCGGCAATGGTTCTCTCGACGGGTATTTTTGATAGCGGTGGAAAGTTGAAGGGTGTTTTGGCTCAGGCGATGACTTTGACTGAACTTTCAGGGAAAATTGTCAGTAATCGCATTGGTGAAACGGGGTTTACTTTCCTGGTTGATGAAAAGGGTGAGGTTATCGCTCATCCTAATGCTGAGACAACGCGTTCAAGGGTGGATTTAAGCAAACATCAAGCTCTTAAGGCTTTGACGCAAGGTCAATCTACTTCTGTTTTTGAAGATTTTAACGGTAATAAAATCGTCGCTGTGGCACAGAAAACTGCTCAGGGCTGGACAATGGTCAGCCAACAAAATTATGCTGAAGCATATCAGCTCATCAAAGCAGAAAACCAGAAAGCCCTTTATCTGTTAATTGCAACATTAATTATAGTGTGTATTATTGCTGTCTATGTATCGCGTTCTTTAACAGCACCAATTCGTGATTTAACCGAGGTTGCCGATAAATATAGTCAGGGTCAACTTGATCTTAAAATCACCGGCCTTGATCGAAGTGATGAAATTGGCCAGTTGAGCCAAGCTATTGAAAGGTTAGGAACCAGTATCCGTATGGCGATTACTCGTCTGCAGAAAAAGAAATCCTAGTTTTATCTGCGGGGCAGCAAATTGCTGCCCCGTATATAATTCATCAGAACCCATCTTGTGATTCTCTCCCGCATAGTCTATTTTCATTTAAAATCCATCTGTTAAGATAGAACGACTCAAGCAAGTTGCATCTCTTTTTTACAGGATTTTGTGTGATAAATTTTCTACAAAAAGCTATTTCTGCTGCTGCAGATGGTGCTTTGATTCTTACTGTCAATAAACGCTTGTTCCGGTATTTGCGCGAAAGTTTTGATCAACAGATGCTAGAGCAGGGGAAGTGTGTCTGGCCAACGCCACAAATTATCAGCTTTGAAGGATGGTTAAATCAATGTCTGTCTGATCTGGGCGAAGGTTGGCGGTTATTGAATCAACAGCAACAACAATGTCTCTGGGAGCAGCAGATAGAAAATACTTCTCGCGGCACAACATTGGAATTGTTGCAATTATCTAAAACAGCTGAAAAAGCCCTTCAGGCTCACCGGTTACTCAATGAATATGACCTCTCATTGGATGAGCAGCAATTGACCGAGGATCAGCGAATTTTCCGCTTGTGGCAGCGACGTTATCAGGGGCAGTGTGAACAAAATCAATGGCTTGATCAGGGTGATTTGCCCAGACGAATCTGTTCTGCTTTAGCAGAGGGGAAGCTAGCCCTGCCACAACAAATTTTGTTAGTTGGTTTTGATCAATTATCACCGCATCTGTTGTTGTTGATGAAAACGGTGCGTGCTGCTGGAGGGCGCTGTGATGAACTGTCATTGAAAACCAATTCCTCTGGCCAAATGATCACCTTTGCCGCGCAGGACAGCCATCATGAAATTGAATCGGCTGCGCGTTGGGTGCGACGATTGTTGGATCAGGGAGAGGAGTCAATTGGTGTTGTTGTTCCCGATTTGCAGGTGCGTCGTAGACAAATTGAACGAATTTTCCGTGAACAAATAGACCCCTTTGCAACCATTGCTTTGCATGATGACGAGGATATTTTTAGTTTGTCACTCGGGGGTGCATTAGCAGAACAGGGAGTTGTTCATGCTGCTCTTGAATGTTTATCAATTGGCCGGCAATTGACTCTCGATCAAATCTCATTTTTGTTGCGAAGCCCATATTTTAATGGTGCAGCGAAGGAGGCGGACAGTCGTGCTTTGTTCGATCAAAAACTTCGCTCTTTTCGCCAACAGAAATTTAAGCTGTCAAGGCTCATATCTTTGTCAGAAGATAAACCAGAGTTAGCGGGTTTTTTGCAGATACTGAAAAAGATACAAGCCGGACGGCAGGTTGATGACGAGACTCTTCCCGGAAATTGGGCGGTTCGATTTGCCGATGAACTACACTCTCATGGGTGGCCTGGGGACAGGCCTTTGGCAAGTAGTGAATATCAGGCAATCAAGGTTTGGCAGGAAAAAGCCCTGTCTGCACTGGTGGCACACGATTCACTGTTGCCACCAATAAGCCGGCAACGCGCACTTAATTTATTGCGCCGGATCAGTAAAGATATTGAGTTTCAACTTGAAGGGTCAACCGGGCCAGTGCAGGTTGTGGGGCTGTTGGAATCTTCGGGGCTCAATTTTCGGCACCTTTGGGTGATGGGGTTGGAAGAAACTGTTTTACCCGCACGGGCACAACCAAATCCTTTTATCCCCCTAAAGTTGCAGCAGGATCACGACATGCCGCATGCCAGTGCTGCCCGTGAAATGCAATTTGCCGAGCAGGTGATTGCGCGGCTCGAATCTGCCAGTGATGATATCGTTTTCAGCTACCCGCTGCGTAATGGTGATTGTGATCTGCGTCCAAGTCCGCTTATTCCTCCTTGTAATCCGGAAATAAAGCTGCAACTGGCTGATTTTCAGGATCTTTCTTCTTTGGTGAAATCGCATAATGTTTCCTTGGAGGGTTTAGCTGATTGGCAGGGCCCCAAATTAAATAAGTTGCTGGCAGAAGGTGGGACAAGCCTGCTTAAAGATCAGGCGCATTGCCCTTTCCGGGCATTTGTTCACCATCGATTACATACGAAAGCTCTTGCTGAACCTGTTCCTGGAATTGCTCCGATGGCTCGTGGTGATCTGGTTCATCTGGCTTTGGAAATGATTTGGAGTCAGCTGAAAAATCAGATGAATTTGTTGGAATTAAGTGAGTTAAAGCGGGCTGAATTGGTTCAATTACAAGTAGCAGAAGCAGTTGATAATTATTTTAAAAACAAAACATCACCAACAGAACAGCTATTACTATTGGAAACTGAGCGGATCACAATTCTTGTTCAAGAGTGGCTGGAAAAGGTTGAAATGAAGCGTGACTTGTTTCAGGTTTTGGAAACTGAGCAGCAACATGTTGAGAAAGTTGGATCATTGCAAATTCGTTTGCAAGTTGATCGGATTGATCAGTTGGAGGGCGGTTCACGAATTGTGATCGATTATAAAACTGGTATCAATCTGCATGCCGAGGAATTCCTCAGCCAGCCTCTGATTGAACCTCAATTACCTATTTATGCTGTTGCTGATTCGGATTCAGAACCAGATGGTGTCGTTTTTGCGCAGGTTCGTCGTGGGGATTGTCGTTTTCTTGGCGTGGTTAAAGAAAAAGGGCTGCTTGGGCGGGTGCGTGAACTTTCTTCGTATTCTCAGGCTGAGGAGTTAGAAATCACCAGCTGGGGTGACTTGTTGGTTTTCTGGCGGCGACAGCTGGATCAACTGGCAGATGATTTCGTTGCTGGTGAAGCGGCAGTCAATCCGTATGATTTGGTCAAAAGTTGTCAATATTGTGATTTGTCCAGTATTTGCCGTGTTCAAGAGCGTGCCGCTGATTTTGGAGCCAGCAATGATTGCTGATGCCAAACAGCGAATCGCTGCCATTGATGTTACTCAATCATGTATTGTCCAGGCTCCAGCGGGTTCAGGTAAAACAGAACTGTTGATTCAACGGATGCTGGCTTTGCTGGCTGTGGTTGAACATCCAACACAGATTCTTGCTATCACTTTTACCAATAAAGCTGCAGCAGAAATGCGTCAACGGTTGCTCCAAGCTCTGGAGGTCGCAAGGGATTTGCCATGCCCTGACGAACCCCATGCAGTCAAAACCTGGACACTGGCAGTGCATGCTCTTCAGCGTCATGGTGAGAGTTTGCTGCGCAATCCGGCACAATTATCTATTCAAACCATCGACAGTTTTAACGCAGCATTGGTTCGGAAGATGCCATGGATTTCGCGTTTTGGCAGTTTGCCAGAAATTAGCGAAGATGCCGATGTCCTCTATCAATTGGCAGCAGAAAAGTTACTTTCCCACCTCGGTGATCGCACTTCTGGCCAACAACAACTGAAGTTGCTTCTTCGCCATCTGGATAATAATGTCGCTGTGGTGCAACAGATGTTGGTCGATATGTTGCGCCGTCGGGATCAATGGTTGCGACATATGCTGGCGGAAGCTGAAAATTCACGTCAAAGTTTACAATATGGGTTGGAACAAATTTGTAACGATCAATTGAAAACTGTATCAAAATACTTTCCTAATGAACTAACTGCTGAATTGCTATATTGCCTCAACTTTTCCGCGACAAATCTTGACGATTCTTTGTTGACTATATCCGATTATCTGGAAGCCTTGCCCGGTACTGAATTTAGTGATCTTTCAGGCTGGTGTAAAATTGCCGATTTATTGCTGACATCTTCTGACACTTTAAGAAAAACTGTTACGAAAAAAAACGGTTTTCCCACCGGCAAAGAAAACAAACCTGCAAAGGAACGGATGCTTGCTTTGCTGGGACAGCTTGATCCCGATTCTTCTTTTCTTCAAAGTCTGGCAAAAATCAGAAAGTTGCCCGCTGCTGGATATTCTGACGAACAGTGGCAGCTATTGCAGGCCTTGATTGAACTTTTACCCGTTTTGGTGGCTGAACTTTGGTTGGTGTTTCGGGCTCATGGGCAGGCTGATTTTGCTGAAATTGCTTTGAAAGCAAATCAATCTTTGGGTGAGGCGGAGAACCCGAGTGACCTTCTGCTGAAAATTGATCATGATCTGCAACATATTCTGGTTGATGAGTTTCAGGATACTTCAAAATTGCAATATCAATTGCTGCAAACTCTAACGTCAGGATGGACGGCAAATGATGGCCGCACTCTATTTCTGGTTGGTGACCCAATGCAGTCAATCTATCGCTTTCGTGAAGCAGAGGTTGGACTGTTCCTGCATAGTTTCAGAGGGACGTTTGGTGATTCTCAACTCCAATTACAACCATTGCAATTGAGCTGTAATTTTCGCTCACAAGCTGGAATTGTGAGCTGGGTAAATAAAGCTTTCACTACTATTTTTCCTTCGTCAATGGATGCTGCGACAGGAGCAGTTTCGTTGACGAAGGCGGTAGCAGTTAAACCACTTTTAATCGGGGATGCCTGTCGAGTTTTTCCCTCAATTGGTCGTAATGACCAAGCCGAGGCATTACAAGTGCTGGAGCTGGTGCAGCAGGTTCAAACTGAAGATCCCGAACAGACCATTGCAATCCTGGTTCGGGGACGCAATCATTTGCGCGAGATACTTCCCCTTTTGCGCCAGAATAAAATTAGTTATCAAGCCCAGAATATTGATCTTCTTGGAGACCGACCGGCAGCCATGGATGTCGTTCATCTAACCCGAGCATTGTTGCATCGAGCTGATCGCCTTTCCTGGTTGGCTGTTTTGCGGGCACCATGGTGTGGCCTGACCCTTAATGATTTACATGTGTTAGTCGCGGACTCTCCCACAAGAACATTGCCGTCTTTGTTGGCTGATGAACCGCTCAAACAGCAGTTATCTGTGGATGGACGGCAACGTGTGCAGCGAATCTGGCCGATTCTGCAGGCAGGTTTGAAGCGACATGGACAACTACAGTTGCGGCAATTGGTTGAAGGTTGTTGGCTGGCTTTGGGAGGCTCCGCCTGTTATTCCGCAGAAGGGTGTTCTGATGCGCAGCTGGTCTTTGAGTTACTGGATAAACTTGATCAAGGTGGTGATCTTGATAGCTTTGAAAAACTGTATCGGGGAGTCAGTAGATTATTTGCCAAACCAGATAGCCTGGTCGATGGTAAATTACAGATTATGACCATCCACAAAGCCAAGGGGTTGGAGTTTGATACGGTCATCATCCCGGGGTTGGGAAAAACTACGGGATGGGCTGATAATCCTCTCTTGCGCTGGCAAGAACACCCCCAATATGGTTTGTTACTTGCTCCTGTTTCAGCTCGAGGGAGTCAGGATAAAGATCCAATCTACCAGTTGATTACCCAACTTGAGACGGAAAAACAGAATCTGGAAACAGGTAGATTGTTATATGTTGCCACCACTCGGGCAATTCAAAATTTGTACTTGCTTGGACATGTGGAGGAAAATAGTCGGGGAGATTTGAAACCAAAGAATGGATCACTGTTAGAAAAACTCTGGCCGATATTAAAGGATGATTTTTTGACAGCTGATAGACCTAGTGCTTCCTCTGAAGAGAAATTTATCCCACCAATGCTGCACCGATTGCCGCTGGATTGGTCAATGCCGGTTCTGAGCTCGGTTGATTTTCCAGTTTCGCAGACCACCAGCATTGCTTCCTCTAAACAAGATTCCCCGACAATTTTCAGTGGTTGGGAAAATCCAGTTCATCGTCATGTGGGGAATCTAGTTCACTTACAATTTGAACAGCTTGCAAAGGGTGGCATGGAAATCTGGCAGGATGAGAATGTGGACAAACAGCAAAACAGGTTGAGGCGCTCTTTAAGTCACTTTGGTGTGGCCGAAGGTGATTTGGAAGAGAGTGTTAACAGGGTTGTTGCTGCGATTAATCTGACCCTTGCCAGTTCCATTGGCCGATGGATTCTTTCCGCTCATTCTGATCATAGTTGTGAGCTTCCATTGACTGGAGTCATCCAGGGTAAGTTGATTCATGCTGTCATTGACCGCACTTTTGTTGCTGAGGGGTGCCGCTGGGTTATCGATTATAAAACCAGCACTCCCGGAATGAATGAGACTCAAGCTGATTTTCTAATTAGGGAAGCAGAACATTATCGAGATCAACTGCACACTTATGTTCAACTGTTGACTCAGCAGTCAAGCCAATATCCGATCAGAGCAGCTCTCTATTTTCCTGCTATCAATGGATGGTACGAGTACAAGCCGGTGGGTTGAGATCATTCCCACCATTTTTTTTGAATGAGATAGAAGTGCGATGTTATGGGTACAATATCTCTTCAGGAGCCCACTTCTCCTAAAGTTGGTGAGATTGAATAGTTGTTTAAAATTTCTCCAGTAAGATAACTTTTTTGTGGATTGACCTTTACTAGACTTTTAATCGTTTGTGG